>NZ_DCJO01000018.1:22861-70326 GCF_002320075.1 Intestinimonas sp. UBA1698
TCGGGACAGCCACAGGCTGTCCCGCTTCCCACCTTTTACTCCGCTTACTCCGCCGCAACCGGGGTGGAGGTCTCGCTCTCCCGCTTTCTGCGGTGGAATATATGGCTGATATTGTCAATGACTGAATAATACACCGGGGTAAACAGCAGGGTGATAACGGTCGAAACCACCATGCCGCTGATCATAGTGACACCCATATCCGCCATCATCTCAGCCGCGCCGCTCATACCCAGAGCCATGGGAACCACGGCCAGGATGGTGGTGAGTGTCGTCATCATCACAGGACGAATCCGCAGGGGACAGGCGTTGAGGATGGCTTCCTCGCGGCTCTCGCCCCGGGCCCGCCGGGTTTGGATGTAGTCCACCAGGATGATGGAGGCGTTGACCACGGTGCCGGCCAGCATAATGAGCGCCACCAGGGAAATCATCGACAGGTCCCGTCCGGTGAGCGGCAGGGCAAACAGGGCTCCCGCAAAGGCCACCGGCAGGATCATCATGACGATGACCGGCATGAGAAAGGACTCAAACTGGGAGGCCAAAATGAAGTACACCAGGCCCAGGGCCACCAGCAGAGCCAGCAGCAGGTCGCTGAAGCTGTCCATCATGTCGGCGTAGCTGCCACCGCTCTCGGCGGTGTAGCCCTCCGGCATCGGATACTCGGCTAGAATCTCCTTGATCTGCTTGGTCATGGCGGTAGTATTGCCGCTGATGGTGTCGCCGGTGACGGTGATCTGGCGGGACTGATTGACCCGGGTAATGCTCTGGGGCGCCAGCTCCACGTTCACCTCGGCCACGGAGGACAGCGGTACATAGCCTCCGTAGGCGGAGGCCACCGGCATGGAGCGCAGCGCGTCCAGACTCCGGACGGCCACACCGTCGCCCCGGACTACCACGTCCAGCTCCTTATGGTCGATGGTAACAGTGGTAGCAGTGGTGCCGGTGAGCTCGGCGCGCACCGCCGCGCCGATGGCGGCGGCGGTCAGGCCGTATTGGGCGGCCGCCTGGCGGTTCACGGTCACCGCAACCTGAGGCACCTGCTCGGACACCGAGCTGGACACGTCAATGGCGTCCTCCAGCGAGGCGATGCGCGCAGCCAGGTCCTCACCAATCCGGCTGAGGACCTGATAATCCTCACCGGTAACCGCCACACTGATGTCGCTGCTGCTGCCCATCATGGCCGTCATGTCGGAGGCGCTGGTGGTAATCTCACACCCGGCGATATCCCGGAGATACTCCCGCAGGTCCGCCGCCACCTGGGCGCTGCTGCGGGTCCGCTCGGTCTTATCCACCAGATTGAGCATGATGGTGGCCGACTCCGCCTGGGTCTGATAATACAGGTCGTTCAGCTCCGGACAGTGGTCCTGGGCCACGGCCACCACCCGGTCGGCGATGGCGGCGGTCTCCTCCAGCTCGGAGCCGATGGGCGTACTGACCTGGATGGTGACCTGGCCCTGATCCATCTCGGGCATGAGGACCATGTTGGTGGACAGGCAGGCGCCCACGAACACCGCCACCAGGGCGATGGAGGCCGCCATGCCCAGGCCCAAATGCCGCACGAAGAACCGCAGCACCCCGGTATAGGCCTTCCGGGCCCGCTGCACCAGGGACGGCCGGCCCGCCCGCTTGGCGTCCCGGGCTTCCCGGCGCAGCCTCTGCCGCCGGACCTTCTCCTCGTCCAGCAGGAAGTAGCACAGCAGCGGCACCAGGGTCACGGCAATGGCCAGAGAGGCCAGGATCAGGAAGGCGATGGTAAGGCAGAAATCCTTGAAGATCATACCCGCCAGGCCGCCGGTGAGACCCAGGGGCAGGAACACGGCCACGGTGGTCAGGGTAGAAGCCGTCAGGGAGAGCATGACCTCCCGGGTCCCCTCCACGCAGGAGGTCATCCGGTCATGGCCCTCTCCGGCGTAGCGGTAGACGTTCTCCAGCACCACGATGGAGTTGTCCACGATCATGCCCACGCCCATGGCGATGCCGCCCAGACTCATCATGTTCAAGGTCAGGTCAAACACGTTCATGAGCACGAAGACCGACAGGATACACACGGGCATGGAGATGGCGATGGTCATGGTAGCGTCCGGCCGCCGCAGGAAGAGGAACACCACGATAGCGGCCAGCACCACGCCCAAAACGATATTCTGGATGGCGGATTCCACTGCCATGTTGATGTAGTCGGTGGCCAGATAGGGTAGGGTATAGCGGATGGAGGGGGCCTTGGCCTGAAGTTCGGCCATTTTGGCCTCTACGGCGTTGGCGGTCGTGACCTCGTTGGCGCCGGATTGCTTGGTCACCTGAAGGAGTACGCAGGCCGTGCCATCTACCTTGGCGATGGTGTCCGGATCGGTAGTCTCCAGCGCCACGTCCGCCACCTCGGACAGGCGGATGGTACCGCCGGCGGGCAGGGCCAGGAGCATATTGGCCACGTCGTCCACCGTCTGGAACTTGGCGTCGGTGGAGACCGTCAGGGTCTTGGAGCCGTTTTGCATGTCGCCGCCGGGGTAGAGCAGATTTTCCGCAGCCAGGAAATTACAGACATAGGCATTGGACAGGCCGTAGCCCGCCGCCCGGGTGGGGTCGAGCTGTACGGCGACCTGCTGGCCCACGCCGCCAAAGATGTCCACGGCGGCCACACCTCCGATGCGCTCCAGGGCCGGCCCCACGGTGTCCTCCGCCAGAGCCTGCAGCTCAGACAGGTCGTCGCCCATCAGGGCCACCATGGCGGCGGGCATCATATCGCTGATGTTCAGGTTGATGATGACCGGGTCGGAGCAGCCGTCCGGCAGGGAGAGGGCGTCGAACTGCTCCCGCAGCTTGGCGGCGGCGATATCCACGTCGGTGCCGTCCACATAGAGGATCTGCACGGTGGTGACGCTGTCGGCGGAGCTGGACTGGACCTCATCCACGCCGGAGACCGACATGATGGCCGATTCCAGGGGGCGGGTAACCAGCTCCTCCATGTCGCTGGGGCCGGCGCCGTTGTAGTAGCAATAGACATAGGCCGCCGGGTAGGACATATTGGGCAACAGGGACATCTGGAGCTGGGTGGTAAAGACCACGCCGAAGACCAGGATCAGGATGACCGCCAGAAGGGTGGTCACCTTATGCTTGATGCAAAATTTTGAGATGGTCATCCGGCATCAGCCCTCCCCGGTTACGATCCGGACCAGGGCTCCGTCGGAGAGGTAGGCCTGCCCAACGGTGACCAGCTGCTGCCCGGCCTCCAGGCCCGAGGTGATCTCGGTGACACCGTTTCCGGTCAGGCCGGTGGTCACCTCCACATACCGGGCAGTGTCCCCCTCCACCACGTAGACATACTGGGTGCTGCCGCTGGTCAGGATGGCCTGGGTGGGAATCACGATGGTATCGGCAGAGGTGTCGGTATGGAAGGTCACGTCGGCAAACATGCCTGACAGCAGGCCCTCCACCTCGGCGGGAATGGATACCGTCACGGTATACAGCTTGGTCTGAAGACTGGCGGCCTTGTCCACGGAGCGGATGGCGCCGGTAAAGGCGGCGCCCACGGAGCTGACGGTCACGTCCACCGCGTCCCCGATCTTCAACTTGGGCACCAGGGCCTCAGAGACGGTGACGGTGATCTTGAGCTGATCCACCCCGTCGATGACGGCCACCGGCGTGGCGCTGGAGACGAAGGCATCCTGCACCGCCGACAGGGACAGCAGCACGCCGGAAATGGGGGCGATGACATTTCCGCTTCCGTCCACGTTCTCCAGAGCGGTGGCAAGCTGCTCCACGTTGGCCTTGGAGCTCTGGATTCCCGCCTCGAGCTGGGCCAGGGTGGAGTCCCGGGTCACCTGGGCGGACAGCAGGGTCAGCTCCGCCCCGTCGATCTCCGCCTGGGAGGCGGCGCCGATCTCCTGAAGGGCCCTCAGATCGCTGAGGTTCTTCTCGTACAGGGCAATCTGCTTTTCAAACAGGGCGGCCTGGTCCTGATAGCTCTTCACGGTGGAATCATAGCTGATGCTGGCCGCCTGGTAGGAGGACAGGGTACTGGCCAGATCCAGGGTGCAGATGGCCTGCCCCGCCCGGACGGTGTCGCCCACCTCCACATAGACCGCAGTGCACTTGGCCGCGGTGGCTACAAAGACCGACGCGTCCGTGTCGGACTCCACCTTGCCGGAGACCTTGTTCTCCGTGGAGATGGTGTTGGCGTTTACGGTCTCCACCTGGACGGCGGTGCCGGCGGGGGGCTCACTTTCGGCCGGGCTGTTTTGCGCGCCTCCCCCGCCGCAGGCGCTGAGGGAAACCAGCAGCGCGCCGCAGAGCAGCAGTGCCGGAATACGATGGCTTTTCATACGATGTAGGTCCTCCTTGTCAGTTCAGGATGCCGTGCTCCACAGCCCAGCGGTAGGTATTGTACGCGGAGAACAGGTCCAGCCGGGCCTGTTCCACCGTCTCCTCGGCGGCGCTCACCTTGTCGGCGGCATCCAGCAGGGCGTTGTGGGAGATGCTGCCCTGCTGATATTTGAGCTCCATGGAGGCATAGGTGTCCCGCTCGCAGGACAGGGCCGTCCAGGCAGCCGCCAGGACCTGCTGGTAATCCTTCACCTGGAAGTACAGGGTCCGGAAGGCCATCTCAAAGTTCTGCACCGTGGCGCTGTATGTATACTGGGCGGCCTGGCAGGTATGCAGCGCGGAAGCCAGTTGGTAGCGGCTGGTGTCGTAGTGGTATTTCTTGGCGGCGTCCTTGTAGTCCTCCTCAGCGTCCTGCAGGGTCAGCTCCGCGGCATACAGACTGTAGCTGGCCGCCTTGGCCTCGGCCAGGTCGGTCTCCAGGTCCATGGCCGCCAGCGCCTCGTCGCTCACCTCCGGCAGCTCGCCCAGCTTCATCTCTCCCGTCAGCTCGGCGCCCACCATCAGCTCCAGCTGCATGGTGTAGTTGGTCCGGTTCATGGCCAGGGTCTGGCGGCCGCTGACCAGCGAGGTGCGGCCGGCCGTCACCTGCTGCAGGGTCAGGGCGGAGATCTGTCCCAGGTCATAGCGCAGCTCCATCTCCTGAATGGAGCGCTCCAGCGTGTCCAGACTGCGGCCCAGGGAGGCGTCGGTCAGGTCCATCTCCAGCAGCGCCACGTACAGGGACTCCGCCGCCATGACCACCTGGTTCTCCGCCGCCCGGAGCTGGCGGACGATGTCGGCGTTGTCCTGCTGCAGCTCGCCATCCTTGATGGCGTCAAAGGTGTCCCGCACGGCGCTGTAGTTCTGCGCCAGCATGGCGGAGGAATAGGAGTTTCCCTGGCCGAACTGGATGAGCATCCACTGGTAATCGGCGATCTCGTTGAGCTGCTTTTTCAGGCTGTCGTACATTTTGTCGTAGTCGAGCACCTCGATGGAGGCAATGTTCTCCTCCAGGGCCAGCAGGTTGTAGTTGTTTTCCCGCAGGCGGCCCTCCAGGTTCTCAAAGGACAGGACGCCCACCGGGTCCGGCTGGGCCGGAGCCGTCGGCAGGGCCGCTTCCGCCTCCCCGGTCTCCTCCGGCGCCTGTACGGCGGAGGCCTCCTCCGCCGGGACCGCTGTCCCGTCCTCCGTCTGCCCCGCTGCGAAGGCGGACAGAACGCAGAGGGAGATCGTCATGGCCACTGCCAGCAGCAGCGCGATGGCTCTTCGATTCATGCTTGTATTCCTCCTTGTTGGGTTCGTGCGGCCTCTGGCCGGCTGTCCAGGCTGCCGTACTCCAGGATCTTAATGCGTTCCTCCAGCCTCCTGCGCTGCCGCTCCGTCTCGCCCGGATGTGTAAGGGCCTCCACCACGGCCGAGACCAGCGACATGACGGTCAGGGAAAAGACGGACTCCACAAACATCCGGTCCTTTTTCCGGAACCGCCTGACATCAATCTTTTGATAGAGCTCCTCCGGCAAAAACTCCGGCTCCTTGGACATCGTCTGCAAAAAATCCATCCCGGGATTGGCGCGCATAAACTGGATGCAGCGGTACATGGACGGGTCCTGGTTGTCCCCCCACTGCACCAGATCGTCATACGCCAGCAGGTGCATCTGGAACAGATCGCCCCCCGCCCGGTCCAGCAGCTTGCAGAAAACCTGGATGAAGTGGCGGTGCACATCGTCCAGCAGGTAGAAAAACAGGTCCTCCTTGCCCTCAAAATACTGATAAAAGCTCCCCCGAGGGATGCCGGCGATCTGGATGATCTTGTTGATGGATACCTCCGTATAGCTGGTGCGGACAAATTCCTCCCAGGCGGCCTCCATCAGGCGCCTTTGCTTCTCCTCCGGCAGACGGAAAAAAGTCCCGGTCGGCATGCAATTCCTCCCCATGTGACAAGCTGTCATAATTATAGAGAGACCGCCCTCTCCTGTCAACTATTTTTTGTTCTTTTTGCTCCGACCGGCACAGCGGTTGATTTCGGGCGGAAAACTTGTTAAACTGGGAGAAAACCAAAGCGGAGGCGCATCACCATGCTCAACGAGGTCCGAGACAACACCCTCTATTTCGACGGCTGCTCTACGGTGGAGCTGGCCCGCCAATACGGCACCCCTCTCTACGTGTTTTCCGAAAGCGAGATCGTCCGCCGCTGCTCCGAGCTGCGCCGCTGCTTTCTGACGGTCTGGCCCAACACCCGGGCGGCCTATGCCTGCAAGGCGTTCTGCACCCCCGCCATGCTTCGCCTGGTCCAGCGGGAGGGCCTGTGCATCGACGTGGTCTCCGGCGGTGAGCTGTACACCGCCATCCAGGCGGGCTTCCCCGCCGAGCGCATCGAATTCAACGGCAACAACAAGCTGCGCGCCGAGCTGGAGCTGGCGGTAGACTACGGCATCGGGCGGGTCATCCTGGACGGTCTGCAGGAGCTGCCCCTGCTGGAGGAGATCTGCGCCGCACGGGGCAAAAAGATGAATGTTCTCTATCGGGTCACCCCCGGCATCCAGGCCGACTCCCACGACTATATCGTCACCGGCCGGAAGGACTCCAAGTTCGGCATCCCGCTGGATGACGACGTGCTGTATCCCGCCGTCCGGGCAGCCCTGGACTCCAAGTGGGTCAACTTCCTGGGCTTCCACTTCCATGTGGGCTCCCAGCTCTTTGACAACGCCCCCTATCTGGCCGCCCTGGAGGTGGTGCTGGGCCTGGTGCGGGAGGTCCGCCGCCGGTTCGGACACACGGTGGCCGAGCTGAACCTGGGCGGCGGCTTCGGCGTCACCTACACCGACGAGGCGCGCCCCCCCTACGCCTATTTTCTGGACCCCCTCATGGCCCGGCTGGAGGCATTCTGCCAGGACGAGGGCATGACCCGTCCCGCCGTGGTGATAGAACCCGGCCGCAGCATCGTGGCGGAGGCCGGTCTGAGCCTCTACACCGTGGGCTCCATCAAGGACATCCGGGGCGTACGTAAGTATGTGTCGGTAGACGGCGGCATGACCGACAATATCCGCCCCTCCCTCTACGGCGCGGTGTACCGGGGGCTGCTGGCCAACCGGGCGGAGGAGGCCTCCACCGACACGGCCACCATCTGCGGCAAGTGCTGCGAGTCCGGCGACATCCTCATCCGGGATGCCCGCATCCCCCCGGCCCGGCCCGGCGACCTGCTGGCGGTCTTCTCCACCGGGGCCTACGGTTTTTCCATGGCCAGCAACTACAATTCCAGCCCCATCCCCGCCGTAGTGCTGGTAAAGGAGGGCCGTAGCGAGCTCATCGTCCGGCGGCAGAGCTACGCCGATCTGCTGGCCACCGCCGTCATTCCGGAGTCTCTGCAATGAGCGCGGGACGCACACTGATTCAGGACGGGCTGGTGCTCGACCCGGCCAGCGGGGTGCAGGCCCGGCAAAACCTGCCGCCGGAGGGCGGAGACCTGGGCCGTTCGGTCCGAAAATACGTGCAAAACAAACGCGCGCCCAGAGATTTTGACTCTGCGGCGCGCGTTTGTTGATCCGAATCACGTTTCAATCCGTCCTGCCGCCTTTCCAGATTCTCTCTTCATAACAATGCCCCCGCGCGCATATACATCCGACAGTGAGATTCAGATGCGGGGAGTGTTGTCAGCGTGAAAGGGAACATCGAGGAGCGGGCCTGCCAGTTGGCCCTTTACATAATCGAGAACAAGGCGACGGTGCGCGCGGCGGCCCACAAGTTCGGCATCAGCAAGTCCACCGTACACAAGGACCTTTCCGAGCGTTTGCCCGCCTTTAACCAGTCTCTGTACCACCAGGTCAAAAGCGTCCTGGATGAAAACAAGGCCGAGCGGCACATCCGCGGCGGCATCGCCACCCGCAAGAAGTACAAAGGCAACTAAAAACGCCCGGGCGGACCCCAGTCCGTCCGGGCGTTTCCCGTTCCGCTTACAGCTCCTTGAGGGCCTGCTCCACCAGGGCCCGCATGGCTCCGGCGTCCAGCGCCACGTCCGCGAAGTGCTCCAGCGCGTATACCGCCTGATAGATCAGCATGCCCAGACCGTTGAGGGCGGGATGCCCCGCCTCCCGGGCCCGGCACAGCAGCTCGGTCTCCGCCGGGTGGTAGATGAGGTCGCACACCGCCGCCGCCGGGGGCAACTCCTTCAGAAAGCTCAGGTCCTCAAACTGCCCGCCGGTCCCGGCCATGCCCAGGCTGGTGCAGTTGACCAGCAGCTCGGCCCGGGCCGCCTCCCGCCGCAGAGTGGCCTGGTCGAAGCCTGCCGCCTTCATCACAGCCGGGGCATGTTGACATAATTCTTCTGCCTTGGCCGCAGTCCGGTTGCACACCGTCACCGAGGCCGCCCCCTGCTGAACCAGCTTCAAAGCCACGGCCTTGGCCGCGCCGCCGGAGCCCAACAGCAGGACCCGCCGGCCCGCCGGGTCCACGCCTGCGTCGGCCAAAGCCCGGATAAAGCCCCGTCCGTCCGTGTTGCATCCGTATAATTTACCATTTCTTATACAAACCGTATTCACCGATTGGTACAGCGCCGCGTCCTGGTCCAGTTCGTCCATGCGGGGCACGAGGTCCAGCTTATGGGGCATGGTGGCATTGAATCCGGCGTACCCCGCCTCCCGGGCAGCATCCAGCCAGGCCGCCGCCCGCCCCGCCTTCACCGGTTGACATAAATAAACATAGTCCAGTCCCAGCGCCCGGATCATGGTGTTCTGGATCAGAGGGGATTTGGAGTGGAGCACCGGGTCCCCGATGACGCAGAGCTTCTTGGTGGTATTCTTCAATTCTACCTGCATGCCTTCGTCCACATCCCGTCAGTCAACGTTCTCTTTGCCTGCCTTCTCTTGCAAGAGAAAGTAGGACATCGCCGCCTCATAGCCGTAGAGGCCCAAGCCGCAGATCTGCCCCACACAGGCGGGGGCGGTCACCGAGGTGTGGCGGAATTCCTCCCGCTGGTGGACATTGGAGATGTGGACCTCGACGCAGGGCACCCGCACCGCCTTGAGGGCGTCCAGAAGGGCGTAGCTATAGTGGGTAAAGGCGCCGGGGTTCATGACGATGGCGTCGTAGACCCCCTGGGCGGCGTGGATGGCGTCGATGATGGCGCCCTCGTGGTTGGACTGGAAGCAGTCGGCGGCGGCGCCGTGGGCGGCAGCGAAGTCCTTGAGCCGCCGGCACAAGGACTCGTAGTTCTCCCGGCCGTAGATCCCCGGCTCACGCTGGCCCAGCAGGTTCAGGTTGGGCCCATTGATGATGAGGAATTTCATATGTCCAGCACCTCCAAAATCGTTTGCACCGTGGTCTCCGGGTCGGAAAAGTTGGTGACGGTGTGATGGGCGGCCGCCCGGTACACCGGCTCCCGCTGGCGAAAGCGCGCCAGAAAAGCCGCCCGGCCGTCCTGGGCCAGGGGCCGGCCCGCCATGGATTCGGCGTCATAGGTCTCCCCCGGGTCCCGGGCCAGGAAGATCACCGTCCCCGTCTCCCGCAGAGGGTCCATGGCGGCAGGGCGCAGGGGCAGTCCTCCGCCGCAGGCGACGATCAGTCCCTCCCGCCGGGCCAGCTCCCCCGCCGCCTCCACCTCCCGGGCGCGGAAATAGTCCTCCCCGCTCTGGGCAAAGATGTCCGGGATGGAGCGGCCCTCCCGCTCCACGATGAGGGCGTCGGTATCCACCAGCTCCCGCCCCAGGAGCCGGGCCAGCAGGCGGCCGCAGGTGGTCTTGCCGCAGCCCATCATGCCAATGAGTATGATGTTTTTCATATCAGCCTCCGCACGTCCGGTAGTTGCCCAGGACCCGGAGGCTCTCAGCGGTCTGGGAAAGCTCCCGGAGCACCCCATCCATGGCCGGATCGGCCAGGTCGCCGGTGAAATCCACAAAGAACAGGTACTCCCAGCTCCGGCCCACAATGGGGCGGGACTCCAGCTTCATCATGTTCAGACCGTTGACGGCGAAGAGGGTCATGATCTCGTGGAGCGCACCGCTGCGGTGGGGCAGGACAAACAGGGCGCTGACCTTGTCGCTGCCCGACCGGCGCTCCATCACCGGCGAGACCACCACAAAGCGGGTGTAGTTGCTCTCGCTGAGGCTGATGTGCTCGGCCAGGATCTCCAGGCCGTAGAGGGCGGCCGCCCGCCGGGAGCAGATGGCGGCCTTCGTCACGTCGCCGCTGCCGGCCACGTACCTGCCCGCCTCGGCGGTGTTGAGCCGTGCGATGCCCTTCCAGGCCGGGTGGGCCTTCAGAAAATCCGCGCACTGACGCAGGCCCTGCTCGTGGGAGTAGACCTCCCGGACGGTGTCCAGGGTGGCCCCTTTGGGGGCCAGCAGGCAGTGCTCCACCTTGACCACCTGCTCCCCCACGATATAGTGGCCGTACTTGGCCAGCAGGTCGTAGACCTGACTGATGGAGCCGGTGGAGCTGTTCTCGATGGGCACCACGCCGTAGTCCGCCCGGCCCTCCCTGAGGGCCAGAAAGACCTCCTCCCAGGTCTCCGCCGCCTGCCGGGGGCGCTCCTCCCCGAAGAAGAGGGCGGTGGCCTCCTCGGCGTAGGCGCCGGGCACCCCCTGATAGAGCACCCTGGGCTGTGTCAGGGGCGGCCGTGCCCCGGCCAGGGCGGCGCGGATACGGGCGTAGCCCTCGTCCCCCGCCTCGGTCACCAGCTTACGCTGCTGCCGCCGGGAGAGGCCCAGGATGGTCTCGTACAGGGCGGTGACGTCGGCCTTGGCCGCTTGTCCCTCGGCCAGCGCCGCCTTCCGGGCCAGTACGTCCTTCTCCCGGGCGGCGTCCAGCACCGGGAGGCCGTGGGCCTGCTTATAGGCCCCCACCCGGCCCGTCACCTCCATCCGGCGGAGAAACAGGCGGGTCAACTCTCCGTCGATGGCGTCGATCTCTCTGCGGTACGCTTCCAGTTCCGTCATACCGTCACCTCACAGGTCCAGCAGTGCGCAGCTCGCCAGGGCGGCGGCCGCCTCGATGACCACCACCGCCCGGGGCACGATGCAGGGGTCGTGCCGGCCGTGGATAGACAGCCTGGCGTCACAGCCCCGCTCCAGGTCCACGGTGTCCTGCTCCAGAGAAATGGAGGGAGTGGGCCGGATACAGACCTCGAACTCCACCGGCATCCCGTTGGTGATGCCGCCATTGACCCCGCCGGAGCGGTTGGTCCGGGTCCGGACGGTCTCTCCCTCCATATAGAAGGGATCGTTGGCCTGGCTGCCCCGGAGGGCGGCGAAGCCGAAGCCTGCGCCGAAGGCCACCGCCTTGACGGCGGGGACGGCATACAGGTATTGGGCGAACAGGCCCTCCACGTTACACCCGAAGTCGGGGCTCCCCAGCCCGGCGGGCAGGCCGGTGACGGTACAGCGGATGCACCCCCCCACCGAGTCCCCGTCGGCCTTGGCGGCCAGGACGGCCTGCTCCATCTGCTCCGGGGTGGGGTCGGGAATGCCCGCCACGTTGGAGACGGCGGCGGCGACCGCCACCCCCCACTCCCGCAGGATCAGCTTAGCCACCGCCCCGGCGAACACCAGGGGGGCGGTGAGCCGGCCGGAGAAGTGGCCGCCGCCCCGGTAGTCGTTGTGGCCGCCGTAGCGGACGCCGCCGCTGTAGTCGGCGTGGCCCGGCCGGGGCAGCGCCTTGAGCTGGGCGTAGTCCCCGCTGCGGGTGTCGGTGTTTGAGATGACGGCACACAGGGGGGTGCCGGTGGTCTTTCCCTCAAAGACGCCGGAGAGGATCTGGACCTCGTCGGCCTCCTTCCGGGCGGTGGACATGGCGCTCCCGCCCGGAGCCCGGCGGGCCATCTCGGCCCGGATGAAGTCCCAGTCCAACGCCACGCCGGAGGGCGCCCCCTCCAGGGTGACGCCGATGGCGGGGCCGTGGGACTCTCCGAAGATGATGTGTCGCATAGTGTTCAGCTCCTCTGTATCTGTCCGCCCAGGCGCTCGTAGTCCTCCCAGAAGTCGGGGTAGGACTTGGCCACGCACTCCGCCCCGGTGATGGTGACGGGGGCGGCGCAGCGGGTGGCCGCGACAGCGGCCATCATGGCGATGCGGTGGTCGTTGTGGCTGTCCACCGTCACGCCCCCGGCCAGGCCCTCCGGCTGTCCGGTGATGGTCAGGCGGTCCGCCCCCTCAACCACGTCGGCCCCCAGGGCGGTGAGCACCTGGGTGACGGCGGTCAGCCGGTCGCTCTCCTTGATGCGCAGCCGGGCGGCGTTGACGATCCGGGTGATCCCCTGCCGCAGGGCGGCGTGGGCCGCCAGAGGCGGGACCAGGTCGGGGCACTGGGATACGTCCAGCTCCGCCTCGCCGGGACTGCACAATTGCATATGGTAGGGCACGATGCACCGGTCCCCCTGGGCGGAGCGGGGGTTGAGCCCCAGAATCTCCACCTGACCGCCCAGACCGTTGGCGGCGTAATAGAAGGCGGCCTGGGAGTAGTCGCTCTCCACCGCGGCGCGGCAGGGGCGGTAGGTCTGCCCGCCGGGGACCCGTAGGGTCCGCCCGTCGGGGCACTCCGCCCGGATGCCGAAGCGCTCCAGGGCCTCCAGGGTCATGTCCACGTAGCCCCGGGACTCCAGCGGAGTGGTCAGCGTGATCCGGGAGTCCCCCTCCAGCAGGGGCAGGGCATAGAGCAAGCCGGTGACAAACTGGGAGGATACGTCCCCGGGCAGAGCAAAGGTCCCCGGCGTCAGCCTCCCTTGGACGGTAAGGACGCCGTCCTCCTGCCGGTAAGCGATCCCCTTCTCGTCAAAGAGATCGAAGTAGGGCTTCTGGGGCCGCTCCATGAGCCGCCCCCGGCCGGTGAAGCGCCCGCCGCCCCGCAGGGCCAGGGCCACCGGGATCAGAAAGCGCAGTGTGGAGCCCGACTCGCCGCAGTCCAGGACGGGCAGGTCCTCCCCCGGCGCTTTCAGCGCGGCCATGCAGCGGCGGGTGGCCTGGATGTCCTGGGAGTCCGCCAGATGTTCGATCCGGCTCTCCCCGTCCGCCAGGGCGGCGGCGATGAGCAGCCGGTGGGCCTGGGACTTGGAGGGGGGCGGCGTGATGGCCCCCCTGAGCAGGCCGGGGGTGATGGTCACATTCATTCCGCGCAGCCCTCCAGCAGTCCCAGCAGCTCCCGCTTGGACATCCGGTGCAGGACGGCCCTGCCCAGGTCCTCCAGAAGGACAAGGGTGATCTGTTCTCCCGTCCCCTTCTTGTCCAGGCCGACGGCGGCGGCGTAGTCGGCCTGGGTACAGGGAATTCGGGTCGGCAGGCCGAAGGCGGAGACCAGGGCCTCGACGCGCTCCGGCACCCCCGCCGGGGTCACCCCCAGCGCCGCTCCCAGCCGGGCGGCCAGGCACATGCCCGCCGCCACGGCCTGGCCGTGGGTCCAGGTCTCATAGTGTCCCGCCTTCTCATAGGCGTGGCCCAGAGTGTGGCCGAAGTTGAGCACCATCCGCTCGCCGGTGTCCCGCTCGTCCTTCTCCACCACCGCCCGCTTCAAATCACAGCAGGTATACAGGACCGATTCGATGTTCTCCATCACCGCCCGGCGGCTGGGCGTCTTCTCCAGGGCCCGAAAGAAGGCGGCGTCCCGGATGCAGCCATATTTGATGACCTCGGCCATGCCGTCGGAGAAGGTCTTGTCCTCCAGCGTGTCCAACACCTCCGGGTCCATGACCACCAGGCGCGGCTGCCAGAAGGCCCCGGCCAGATTCTTGCCGGCGGGCAGGTCGATGGCCACCTTGCCCCCCACGGAGGAGTCCACCTGGGCCAGCAGGGTGGTAGGGACCTGCACGAAGTCTACCCCCCGCAGGATGGTGGCGGCGGCAAAGCCCGCCAGGTCGCCCACCACGCCGCCGCCCAGGGCCACCACGGCGTCGGTGCGGGTGAGGCCCATCTCCATAAAGGAGTCGTAGAGCACCCCCAGGTTGTGCAGGCTCTTGGTCTGCTCCCCGGCGGGCAGGGAGATTACCGAGGCGGTGTACCCCCTGGCCCAGAGGCTCTGGAGCAGCCGATGGGCATACAGGCCCCCCACGGTGTCGTCGGTGACCACCGCCAGGCGAGTGGCCCTGGGCAGCACCTGCTGGCACAGCTTGCCTGTGTCGTCCAGCCGTCCGGGGGCGATGTGGATGTCATAGGAGCGATCTCCCAGGGAAACAGGCAGCAATTTCATTTCTGCGCACCAGCCTTTCCGGCGAGTTTGGGCCCGGCTTACAGCACCAGGCTCTTGCCCATCATGGGTACCATGGTCTTGACTTTTTTCATCAGCGCGTCAAACTTCTCCGGCGTCAGGGACTGCTGTCCGTCGCACTTGGCGTGGGGCGGGTCGTTGTGGACCTCGACAATCAGTCCGTCGGCCCCGGCGGCGATGGCCGCCATGGCCAGGGGCTCCACCATCCAGTACATGCCGGCGGCATGGGAGGGGTCCACGATGACGGGTAGGTGGCTCATCTTCTTCACCGCCGGAATGGCCGACACGTCCAGGGTGTTGCGGGTGTAGGTCTCGAAGGTGCGGATGCCCCGTTCACAGAGGATGACGTTCTCGTTGCCCTCCGACATGATGTACTCGGCGGACATGATCCACTCCTCGTAGCTGTTGGACAGGCCCCGCTTGAGGAGAATGGGCTTGGACATCCTGCCCACCTCCTTGAGCAGCTCGAAGTTCTGCATGTTCCGGGCGCCCACCTGGACCACGTCCACCTCCCGCTCGAACAGGTCGGCCATGCGGGGGTCCATGATCTCGGTGACGATGGGCAGACCGGTGGCCTGGCGGGCCTCCATCAGCAGGTCCAGGCCGGGGGTGCCCATGCCCTGGAAGGAGTAGGGGGAGGTGCGGGGCTTGAAGGCGCCGCCCCGCAGCAGGGCCGCGCCGGAGCGCTTCACGTCCTTGGCGACCTCCACGATCTGCTCCTCCGACTCCACAGAGCAGGGGCCGGCGATCACCGAGAAGCTGCCGCCGCCAATCCGGGCCTTGTCCACCTCCACCACGGTGTCCTCGGGGTGGAACTTGCGGTTGGCCTTCTTGTAGGGCTCCTGGACCCGCATCACCCGCTCCACGTGGGGATTGATGCTGATTTTGTCCATGTCCACGGCGGTGGTGTCTCCCACCAGGCCCAGGATGGTGCAGCCCACGCCGTTGGTGATGCCCACCTCCAGGCCCTGGGCTCTGAACTGTTCGGCCAGAACGGCGATGTCCTCCTGCCGGGTACCGGGTCTCATAACGACTACCATAACTGTTGACTCCCTTTCCGCAATGGGCGCGGAACAGATATAAAAAATGCGCCCATTGACGATAAAATCAATGAGCGCAGCTCAAAACATGCCCATGGGCCCCCTTGCGGGGCCCGCCCATTCACTTTATCCCGCTGTATTTCTCCACGCCAAAAAAGCCGGCGCCCATAAATCGAGCCCAGCCAAAATAGGGAAAGCAGCGGGATGCAGTTGTGAGGAGATCGTATCGCATACTGGCAGCCTCACTTTGAATGGTTAAGGGCATTGTACACCCAACCGGCGGAAAAGGCAAGGGAAAATTTTAATGCGTTGAAGCGGGAACTGCTGCCCCCGAGCCCATCGGTGCGCTCATGGAGCCGGGAGCGGAGGAGAAGATCTACCCCAAGAGCCAGGGGGCAAGGGCCTTCCTCAAGCACGCCCGGATCACCGTGGCCGTGGACCTCGCCTAGCTGGCGGTCAACCTGACGGCGGTATTGGGATTCCACTCAGCCAGCCTCTCCATCGGCATCATGCCGGTGGCGCTCTGGTTCATCGGCTCCAACATCGTGGTGGGAAACAGGGTGGAAAAGCAGCACCTCTGGGGAACGGATGCCCTCCTGGTCCAGAAGTGGACGGGGTATCTCTGGGCGTCCTTTATCGCGGCCTTTGTCTCGGTGATGGCGGGCAGCCTGCTGAGACACTAGCTGCACTCAGGCGGGTCTCCGGAGGCCGCCTCCACCTTTGTATAGAGGAGGACCGCCCCCAGCACCCCCAGGAAGAGCACCGCCCGGGGGTCAATCTTTCGTTCCGTCTTGCCTTCCATCCTGATTTCCATGGGCATTCGGCCCTCTTTCCCTGTGGGTTCCTGGACCGCAAAAGCGGGGGCGGCCGCGGCCGCCCCCGTCTGTTCCGCGCTCATTCCGCAGAGATCATATAGTAATAGACCGGCTGGCCCCCGGCCAGCAGAGTGATCTCGGCGTTGGGGCAGGCGGCGGTGAAGATCTCCAGGGCGGTCTGGGCCTGGGTCACGCTGACGTCCTCGCCGTAGAAGATGGTGATGAACTCGGCCTCCTGCTGGGGCTCCGCGCCGGCCAGGCGCTTGAGCAGGGCCGTTAGGTCCTTGTCGGTGCCGAACAGGGCGCTCTCTGCCAGAGCCAGATAGTCCCCCTGCTGGATATCAAAGCCGTCAAAGTCGGAATTCCGGGCGGCGTAAGTGATCTGACTGGTGTGGACGTTGCCGAAAGCCTCGGTCATGCCGGAGACATTGTCCGCCTCAGAGGCATCTGGGTCGAAGGCCAGCATGGCTGAGATGCCCTGCGGCACCGTCTTGGTGGGCAGGACCACCACCTTTTTTCCCTCGGCCAGGGGGATGCACTGCTCGGCCGCCATGATGATGTTTTTGTTGTTGGGCAGGACAAAGACCACCTCGGCGGGGGTCTTGTCGATCTCCTTGAGGATGTCCTCGGTGGAGGGGTTCATGGTCTGTCCGCCGCAGATGATGCCGTCCACTCCCAGGTCATGGAAGACCTCGGCCAGGCCGGTGCCGGCGCAGACCGACACGAAGCCGAAGGGCTTCTCCGCCGGCGCGATTTTCCGGGTCTGGTCCGCCTCGCCCTCCTGGGCGGCCTCGGCCAGGATCTCAGTGTGCTGATTGCGCATATTCTCGATCTTCACGGTCTGAAGCGCGCCGTAGGTGATGGCCTCCTCCAGCACTTTGCCGGGATGGTTGGTATGGACGTGGACCTTGATGATCTCGTCGTCGTCCACCAGCACCAGGGAGTCGCCCAGGGCATTGAGGAAGCCCCGCAGGGCCTCCGGGTCCTTCTTGGTATCCCGGGAGCAGATGAACTCGGTGCAGTAGCCGAACTTGATATCGGCGGTGTCGAAGCTGCCGAAGTCGGCGTGCTCCTTCACCGGAGCCGCGGCCTCGCCGTCCGATTCGGGCATGGGCTCGCCCCGCAGCTCGTCCAGCATTCCCTGGAGGATGATAAGGAAGCCCTTGCCGCCGGCGTCCACCACCCCGGCCTTCTTCAGCACCGGGTTTTGGTTGACGGTGTCAGCCAGGGCCACGTGGCCCTCCTTGATGGCCTCTTCCAGCACATACTCCACATTCCGGTCCTCCCGGGCGGCCTCGGCGGCCCTTCTCGCGCACAGCCGGGAGACGGTGAGGATGGTGCCCTCGGCGGGCTTCATCACCGCCTTGTAGGCGGTGGCCACGCCGTAATCCAGGGCGATGGCGAAATCGGCACCGTCGGCGGTATCCTTGTCCTTTAGGGCCTTGCCAAAGCCCCGGAAGAGCAGGGAGAGGATGACGCCGGAGTTGCCCCGGGCCCCCCGCAGCAGGGCGGAGGCGTTGGCGTTGGCGGCGGCCCCCACCGAGGCCCAGGATTTTTTCTTCAGCTCGGCGGCGGCGGTGCCGATGGTAAGGCTCATATTGGTGCCCGTATCCCCGTCGGGGACAGGGAAGACGTTGAGCTCGTTGATCTGCTGCTTCTGTGAATTGATGGAGGCCGCGGCGTGGATGACCATCTGCGCCAGAGACGCTCCGTCAATGGTTCCTCTCATGTCGATGTTCCTTTCTGTCAATGGTTCCGGCTGCTGTGGTCAGTCAGCCGATGACCATGGAATCCACGCATACGTCCACGCTCTTGACCTTGGTGCCGGTGATGCGTTCCACCATATAGCGCACCTCGCTCATGATCGAGCGGCTGACGGCGGTCAGGTTGACCCCGTTGTCCACGATGATGTGCAGCTCGATGGAGACGGTGTCGTCCTCATTGAAGCGCACCTTCACGCCCTTGGCCATGGACTCACGGCGCAGGAGATGCACCAGCCCGTCGGTCTTGGACCGGACCGCCATGCCCTTGACGCCGAAGCAGTTGGTGGCGGCGGCGCCGGTGATGTTGGTAAACACATCGCTGCCGATGGTGATGGCGCCTTTTTCTGTCTGCAGCTTCATTGGAAACCTCCTTGTGCAGGAAACTATACTTTTACAGTTCATATATTGTATTCTATTTCCCCGTAAATTACAAGATAAAAAGTTGTTTGGGGTGATTGTAATTTGCCCTGCAATCGTGTAAACTATGGGTATCTCTATCATCAGGAGGCGACAGGAATGAAAGTTGCCCGCTTTGTGCTGAAGATTGTCGGGTTCTCCCTGGCCGCTGCGGCCGCCGTGTGCTGCATCGTGGCCTATTGGGACAAGATCGCCGGATTCTGCTGCGGCGTGAAGGAGAAGGTCGCGGAGCGCAGCTCCTGCTGCTGCCACCCCTCGGAGTACGACGACTACGCAGACTGGGACGAGTAAATCAGGGCAAAAAGAGCCCGGAGTCAAATGGCTCCGGGCTCTTTTTCTTCTTCGGACTTCATCCAGCCGGTAATGTAGAAGGTAAAGTTGCCGCTGGCCACCTCCACCCCCTCGTCGTCGGTCAGGGACATGCCGAATACGCTCAGGGTCCTGCCCAGCTTGACGGCCTGGGCCCGGCAGCGGATCTTTCGATTGCTGCCCCATGCGGGCCGGAGAAAGTTCATGCTGTAGTTTACGGTGACGCAGCCTCTGCGGTAGGCGGCAAAGGTGGCCGCCCCGCCCACCGTGTCCGCCAGGGCGGCCAGAGCGCCGCCGTGGACGATGCCGTGGGGGTTCAGGCTGTGCCGACTGACCTCCAGCTCTCCCTCGGCCCAGCCGTCGCCCGCCGCCACGATGGAGATGCCATTGTATTTGTCGAACATGGGCTCGCCGCCGTTGCTGTAGTGGAGCTCGTTAAACACCCGGACCAGCTCGCCATCGCTCATACCCCGTTTACTGCAGGAATCCATCGAGAATCTTTTCCTCCGCTTCCTCCTCGGTGAGTCCCAAGGTCATGAGCTTCAGGATCTGATCACCGGCGATGCGCCCGATGGCGGCCTCGTGGATGAGCTGGGCGTCAGGGCTCTCGGCGGCAATGGCCGGGATGGACTTGATTTTGGCGTTTCCCATGAGGATGGAGTCGCACTGGACATGGCCGAAGCAGCGGGCCTCTCCGATCATCCGGGGATAAAAGACCTGGCGGGATTCGTCCTGGGCCACGGAGCGGGAGATGACCCGGCCGCTGGCATCCTCCCCGGCCAGGACGATGTCCATCTCGGACTCGGCCGTCTGCCTGCCGTGGGTCAGCAGCTTTTCCGTGATGACCCCCTCGCCGCCGGCGCCCACCACAATTTTGGTGTACCGCTTGGTGGAGTCGATGCCCCGGATCTGGGTGGTCTCCATGTGGATGGAGGCCCCCTCCTCCAGGTAGACGATGGTCTGGGGATTCATGATGCGCTCGCCGGTGCCCTCGCCCTCGCCGTAGTGCTTCTCCACATAGCGCACCTTGGCGTTCTTCCCCACGTGGAAGGTATGCACACCGTCGTGCTGGCTGGTCTCGCAGCCGGAATTGTGGATGCCGCAGCCGGCGATGATGTCCACATCGCAGTCCGCGCCCACGTAAAAATCGTTGTAGACCAGGTCGTTTAGGCCGGTCTCGGTGATGATGACCGGGATGTGGACCGACTCGTTTTTGGTGCCCGGAGCGATGTGAATGTCGATGCCCGACTTGTCGGTCTTGGTGTCGATGACGATGTGGGCGGTGTTGGACCGCCCGTCCAGCCGCCCGTTCTTCCGGATGTTGTAGGCCCCCATCGGGGTCTTTTCCAGGTCTGCGATCTCCTTGAGGAGCTTCCAGTCCACGTTGTTCACTTCATCGCCCCCTCGTTCATATAGCTGCACCCGGTGACAGTGTTGGCCAGGATCAAGGGGAAGATCTCCTCCTTGGGCCCGTACTGGGTGATCTGGCCGCCGGAGACCATGACGATCTCGTCGGCCAGGTTGATGATGCGCTCCTGGTGGGAGATGACCACCAGCGTGGCGTCCTTCGCGTCATGGAGCTGCTGGAAGGTCTCGGTGAGCCGGGCAAAGGACCACAGGTCGATGCCGGCCTCGGGCTCGTCAAAGATCATGAGTCCGGCCTTCCGGGCCAGGATGGTGGCGATCTCGATGCGCTTGACCTCGCCGCCGGAGAGGGAGGTGTCCACCTCCCGGTCAATATAGTCGTTGGCGCACAGACCCACACGGGTGAGGAACTGGCACTCCTCCTCGTGAGTCAGGTCCCTGCCGGAGGCCAGCTCCAGCAGGTCCTTCACCTTGAGGCCCTTGAACCGGGGGGGCTGCTGAAAGCCGTAGCTGATGCCCCGGCGGGCCCGCTCGGTGACGGAAAGGCCGGTCACATCCTCCCCGTTCCACAGGATCTGTCCGGAGGTGGGCTGCACCAGGCCCATGATGGCCTTGGCCAGGGTGGTCTTGCCGCCGCCGTTGGGGCCGGTGATGACCACAAATCGGTTGTCGGAGATGGTGAGAGACACGTCGTTGAGGATGCCCAGCTCGCCGCCGGCCTCGTCCGTCACCTGATAGGATAGATGCCTGATTTCAAGCATATACGTCTGCTCCTTCTATTTTTATCTTTCGTAAGTGTAAATTGTACCACGGTCCGCCCGCTAATACAAGCGGTTCAGTAGGATAAATTCTCTTTTCCCCTCTCCCGCACCGGGATTTTTTGCTTCAAAATCGGGACCTCCATGGCAGCGGCGCTCTTTCCCGCATAGTATGGACTGAATTTCTATGATTTAGGAGGGCTGATTGAATGGAATGGGATCAGGGGTTCCGGCCCGAACCCGGACCGGGCCTGTGCGGCAGCGACCGCGAGATTTTTGAACGGGTGTGGCGGCGGGTCATGCCCGAAGACCGATATGACTCCCCGGTGATGCTCCTGGGGGAAGAGGCGCCGTGTCCAGCCCCCGCCGTCCCGGCGGCGGCGCCGCCGGCTTCACCGATGCCGTGCCCCACCCTGCCGCCGCCGCTGCCGGGGGTGTCCATCTGCGCCAACCCGGGGCCGATGGAGCCGTCCGGCGGCAACGTGCCCTGCCTGGGGACGGCCTCCGCCGTCCACGGGGCCGAGCTGCAGTCGTTCATCCTGCACGAGCTGATGGACGCCCGGACCTACCAGGCCATGGCCCGGCGGGCTGACCGCTCTGCCGCCCGGACCCTGTCCGGTATCTCCGCCGATGAAAGGCGGCACGCCAAGCGGCTGTCCACCGCCTATTTCCTCATCTCCGGCGTGCGCTACTGGCCGGTAGAGCAGGCGGTGGTCTCCCTGGACCTGCCGCTGGCCGCCCTGCTGCGGCGGCGCTTCTGGGAGGAGCAGGAGGGCGAAGCCGCCTACCGGGCGGCGGCGGCCGCCACGGCGGACCCCTGCCTGCAGGAGCTCTACATAGAGCTGGCGGAGGATGAAAATTCCCACGCCTGGCTCCTGCGGGGGATTCTGGAGGCCATGTAGGCCCGGCCCCGCGTCCCCCTGATTGGTCGCTTTAAGGGGTTGGGTCCGGGGAAGGGGGAACTCGAAAGCCCCCTTCCCCGGCGCTTTTCCCGCCCCTTTTCCGGAAAAGGGGCGCCGCCGGAGGCTACCCCTCCCGAGGCGCCCAGTGCGGGCAGGTCTGGTCCTTGGTGCGCTTTTTGATCCGGGGGTACTTGCAGTGTCCGCAGTCCACCTCGTGGTATCCCTTGCCCCATTTACGGTAGTGCTGGGCAAAGTATTTGCAGGTCCCGCAGGTCTTTTCCATATACACCACCTCCGCCATAAGTATATACCATGTATGTACCATATGTAAACCACTTGTTGCAAAAAAGTGGGCATGATATAGTACATATATAGTACAGGGGGAGGCTACATGATGGGTGAAGCTCAATTAGTGAACCGGACCAAATTTGTTTCTTCCTTAAAAAATGAGCTGGTGCCTCTGTTTAACCAGCTTTCTGCGGATACCAGAGTACCAAAATCCCGCCTTTTGGACGAGGCCATTGAGGACCTGCTCAAAAAATACGAAAAAAGGAGGGCGCTCGACTGAGCGCCCTCCTTTTTTCGTTCAGATCTTCGCCTCATTGGACTGGAATGCCTCCAGGGCCTCCTGGTCCTCCTCGCGCTTCTCCTCAATGGCCTGCTGGAGGAGCATATCCTTCACCTTCATCAGGCGAATGGTGGCGGCGCGCTCGTTTTCGTCCAGCTTCATGGAGATATACTTGATGGACTCCTCCATCTGGGGGATCTTCACATACTCCAGGGCGTTGACCCGGCGGCGGGTCTTTTCGATCTCCTCCGCCAAAAGCTGAGAGGTCTTTTCCACCTCCGCCAGGCGCAGCATATCCTGGAACACCCCCGCCAGCGCGTCCACGGCGTCGTCCAGGGCGCCGGAGGTGGCGGCGAAGCCATAGGGATAGATATCCCCCTGGTCCTCGTTTTTGGTCTTGAAGTGGTACTCGGGCACGTTGACCGACATGATGTTCTGGAAGCTCATGGTCAGGTCCACGGACTGCTTGGGGTACATGAGGGACTGCTCCAGCATCTCGGTGGACATGAGGGCGGAGGCCACGGTAAAAGACCCGTGGGCCCGCATCAGAGCTTCCTCCACCTTGGCGCGCAGGGCCCGGTTCTCCCGCACCACGTCCAGGAACTGCTTCATCAGCTCGTCCCGCTTATCCTTCAGGAGCTTATGGCCCCGGCGGGCCGTTTTCAGGCGGCCCTTCAGCCGGGTCAGCTCCATCCGGGTGGGGTTTACGTTGATCGCCGGCATACCTTACCCCTCCTTTTTCGGGAGGTACTTCTCGATCATCTCCGGCTTGATGCGCTTGAGCTCGGAGGTGGGCAGGATGGAGAGGAGCTCCCAGCCCAGGTCCAGGGTCTCCTGGATGGAGCGGTTCTCCTCGCTCCCCTGGTTGACATAGCGCTTCTCGAATTCGTCGGCGAACTTGGCGTACAGCAGGTCGGTGGGGGACAGGGCGGCCTCGCCCAGGATGCTCATCAGCTCCTTGTTCTCCTTGCCGGTGGCGTAGGCGGCGAAGAGCTGGTTCATGGTCCCGGCGTGGTCCTCTCGGGTACGGCCCTCGCCGATGCCCTTGTCCTTCAGACGGGACAGGGAGGGCAGCACGTCCACCGGCGGGTTGATGCCCTTGCGGTACAGCTCCCGGGACAGGATGATCTGTCCCTCGGTGATGTAGCCGGTCAGGTCGGGGATGGGGTGGGTCTTGTCGTCCTCGGGCATGGTGAGGATGGGGATCATGGTGATGGAGCCCTCGCAGCCCAGGCGGCGGCCGGCCCGCTCGTACATGGTGGCCAGGTCGGTGTAGAGGTAGCCGGGGTAGCCGCGGCGGCCGGGGACCTCTTTCTTGGCCGCGGAGACCTCGCGCAGGGCCTCGGCGTAGTTGGTGATGTCGGTGAGGATGACCAGCACGTGCATGCCCTTCTCAAAGGCCAGGTACTCGGCGGCGGTCAGGGCCATGCGGGGGGTGGCAATACGCTCGACGGCCGGGTCGTTGGCCAGGTTGGTAAACAGCACGGTGCGGTCGATGGCGCCGGTGCGGCGGAAGTCCTGGATGAAGAAGTCGGACTCCTCGAAGGTGATGCCGATGGCGGCAAAGACCACGGCAAAGTTGGACGCGCCGTCCAGCACCTTGGCCTGGCGGGCGATCTGGGCGGCCAGGGAGGCGTGGGGCAGGCCGGAGCCGGAGAAGATGGGCAGCTTCTGGCCGCGGACCAGGGTATTCAGGCCGTCGATGGTGGAAATGCCCGTCTGGATGAACTCGTTGGGGTAGTCCCGGGCGGCGGGGTTCATGGCCAGGCCGTTGATGTCCCGGTGCTCCTCGGCCAGGATGTCAGGGCCACCGTCGATGGGCTTGCCCATGCCGTTGAAGACCCGGCCCAGCATGTCGCCGGACACGGCCAGCTCCAGGGGGTGGCCCAGGAAGCGGATCTTGGAGTCCTTCAGATTGATGCCGGCGGAGGGCTCGAAGAGCTGGACCACGGCGTTGTCGCCGTTGACCTCCAGCACCTTGCAGCGGCGCAGGGTGCCGTCGGGGAGCTCGATCTCGCCCAGCTCGTCGTAGGTGACGCCCTGGACCTTCTTGACCATCATCAGAGGGCCGTTGATCTCCTGTATGGTGCGGTATTCACGGATCATCAGAATTCCCCTCCCTTCGCGGCTGCGGCGTCGATCTGGTCGGCCATGTCCTTGCGGATGGCCTCATAGACCATGGGGTACTCCGCCTCGGGCACGCTCTTGGCCCGGCCGATGCGCTCCCGGGCGGGGATGTCGAACAGGGCGGAGGCAGCGGCCCCCTTGGCAATGGCGGCCCGGCAGAGCTTGTCGTACTCCAGAATCATGGCCATCAGCTTTTCCTGCCGGTCATAGGAGGAGTAGTTGTCAATGTCCATAAAGGAGTTCTGCTGGAGGAAGTCCTCCCGCAGCATCTTGGCGGTCTCCAGGGTGAGCTGATCGTTGGGGGACAGGGCGTCCTTACCGACGAGCTGCACGATCTCGTTCAGGCTGGCCTCCTCCTGGAGGATGTTCATGGCCCGCTCCCGGTTCTGCAAAAACTCCTTGCCCAGGTGCTCGTCGAACCAGGGCTTCAGGGAGTCCAGATACAGGGAATAGGAGTTCAGCCAGTTGATGGCGGGGAAGTGGCGGCGGTAGGCCAGAGAGGCGTCCAGGGCCCAGAACACCTTGACGATGCGCATGGTAGCCTGGCTGACGGGCTCGGACAGGTCGCCGCCGGGAGGGGAGACCGCGCCCACGGCGGTCAGGGAGCCCCGGCGCTCGTCGTCGGAGCCCAGGCACTCCACCATGCCGGCCCGCTCGTAGAACTGGGCCAGGCGGGAAGACAGGTAGGCGGGGTAGCCCTCCTCGCCGGGCATCTCTTCCAGACGGCCGGACATCTCGCGCAGAGCCTCGGCCCAGCGTGAGGTGGAGTCGGCGATGACGGCCACGTGGTAGCCCATGTCGCGGAAGTACTCGGCGATGGTGATGCCGGTGTAGATGGATGCCTCACGGGCGGCCACGGGCATGTCGGAGGTGTTGGCGATCAGCACGGTCCGCTTCATCAGGGACTCGCCGGTGCGGGGGTCCTGGAGCTCGGGGAACTCCCGGAGCACGTCGGTCATCTCGTTGCCGCGCTCGCCGCAGCCGATGTAGATGACGATGTCCACGTCGGACCACTTGGCTAGCTGGTGCTGCATCACCGTCTTGCCTGAGCCGAAGGGGCCGGGGATGGCCGCGGTGCCGCCCTTGGCCACGGGAAACAGAGTGTCCACGATGCGCTGGCCGGACAGCAGGGGGGCCTTGGGGGGATATTTGTGCTTATAGGGCCGGCCCACGCGGACGGGCCACTTCTGGGTCATGGTGAGCTCCACCTTGGAGCCGTCGTCCTTCTTCAGCACGGCCACAGTCTGGGTCACGTTGAACTTGCCGGCCTGGATGGACTCCACGGTGCCGGACAGGCGGGGGGGCACCATGATCTTGTGCAGCACTACGGCGGTCTCCTGGACGGTGCCCAGGATGTCGCCGCCGGTGACCTTGTCGCCCGGCTTGGCCACGGGCACAAAGTCCCACAGCTTCTCCCGGTCCAGGGCGGGGACCTCCACGCCGCGCTCCAGGGTGTTCTTGCCGGTCTGCTTCATGATGACCTCCAGCGGGCGCTGGATGCCGTCGTAGATGTTCTCGATGATGCCGGGGCCCAGCTCCACCGACAGGGGAGAGCCGGTGGACTCCACCGCCGCGCCCGGCCCCAGGCCGGAGGTCTCCTCGTAGACCTGGATGGAGGCGGAGTCGCCGTTCATGGTGAGGATCTCGCCGATGAGGCGCTGCTCACCCACGCGGACCACGTCGGCCATATTGGCGTCTTCCAGGCCCGTGGCTACCACCAGCGGTCCCGAAACCTTGACAATCTTTCCGCTCAAATATATCGACCTTCTTTCTCGTCAGGGCAGGCTGTGCATCCCTCGCCTCGGCGCAGACGCCAAGGCTCATTCGCCCGGCTGCCCCTCCTCTCCCCAACGAAATCTCGTGGCTTCGCCGGGGGTCCCATTCTTAAAATCGGGGGCGGCTCACGCCGCACTTCCTATAAAATGTCTGCGCCCACCGCGCGCTCCACGGATTTCTTCACGTTGTCCATGCCGATGCCCAGGCTGCCGCTCTTGCCGGGGATCAGGATGATGGCAGGGGTCAGGTCGTCCTTGTAACGGGCAATCTCGGGGGCGAGCCCCTGGGCCAGCTGCTCGGTCAGGTAGACGATGGCATAGCTCTCCCGGGCCAGCCGGTGGAGGGTCTCGCGGCCCTCCTCCACCGTCTCGGCGGGGAACACGTCCAGGCCCAGGGCCTTAAAGCCCAGGACGCTGTCCTGATCGCCCAGCACGGCGATCTTATAGTGGTCAGACATAGCTATCACGCAGCCTTTCCCGGATGGCGTCCGTATCCAGGCCCGCCAGCCGTCCGGTCAGGATGATCCGGATGGTGGTGAGCTCTGCCTCCCGGGCATAGAGGTAGCCGATGAGGGGGTGCTCCCCGAAGGCCACCCGCTTGCCCTGGGTCAGATAAGCGGTGACGGCGTTGTCGCACAGCCGCTCAAACTCGGTGAGGGGTCCGCCCTCCATGGCCTTGGCTCCGGCCTCCGCCGCCCCCTCCAGGGGGGTCCGGGCAAAGACGCCCGCCAGGTCGGCGCCACCGGTGGCCGCCGCGATGAGGCTGTCCAGCTTCACATTGCCGCCCTGAATGAGCACCCGTTTGAGAAAATCAGCGCCCCGGCCCATGCGGGCCGAGCGGACCGCCGAGCGCAGGTTGGCGCTGTCGATGCTCAGGCGCACATAGCCCTCCAGGAACCGGCTGTTCACCGACCGGGCGGCCTGGAGCATCTCCTCGTAGTAAGCCCGGTCCAGGATCAGGTCGGCGGCCTGGGGGTCAGCGCTGGAGGCCAGCACGCCCCGGGCCTCGGCCACGGCCTGCCGGAACACTGGAGTGCAGTGGTCCAGGTCCTCCCGCTCGAAGTCCTCCCGGAGCTGCCGGACAGGGCAGCGCCCGGCGTCGATGAAGAGTCCGGCCGGGTCGGTCCCCATGGCGGCCGCCTTGAGCAGCACCTTGGCGTTGTGATAATCATACTTGATGCAGAACACGTCCACGATGCCCGGGTCGGGCGACGCCTTCCGCAGATCAGCAAAGAGCTCCAGCCGGGCCTGGTCCAGCAGGTGCTCGATGGCGGCGGGGGTGAGGGCGGGGAAGTCCTCATAGCCGCACTCCGTGAGCACCTTGGCCGCGTCCTCGGCGGTACGGGCGTCCAGCATCCGCTCCATCCGTTCCCGGGTCAGCATCCGGTTCTCCATGGCGTGGATGCGCGCGGAGATGTAGAGATAGTCGTATTCGCTTCTTTTTTTCGCCACTTGGCGCCCTCCTTTCCGTCCGGTGAGGGACCGTTATTCAAAAAGCGCCCTTGCCACTTCCGCGGCCAGGTCCTCCTTCTGGAGGTGGATGAGCACCTCGAAGGAGCAGTTGGTCTCCACCTTGTCGTCCCGGAGGATGAGGCCGCCCGCCATGGGACGGGTCTCTTCGGCCATGGTGAGCATCCCGGTACCGGCCAGCACGGCCGAGGCTCCGGTGACCACCTTGTCCAGCACGGCGCCCGCCTTGGTCTCGGTCAGCTCGTCGGGGAGCTTGGGGGCCACCTGCCGGGCCAGGATCTCGTTGGCCCGTGTGACCACCGCCTTGCCGAAGCGGGACCGGTCCTTCTGGGAGAAGATGACCTGCTCCCGGCCCGTGCGGCTGGCCTTGACGGCCAGATCGGCCAGCAGAGCCACGTACTGCTCGTCGGGCAGGGCCGCCAGATCGGCCAGGGCCTTGTCAAAGGCCTTGCCTACCATCTCCTGCTTGGCGGCCAGGACCAGCTTACGGGCCTCGAGCTGGGCCACGCTGGCCAGCC
This sequence comes from Intestinimonas sp. UBA1698, assembly GCF_002320075.1. Classification (NCBI taxonomy): domain Bacteria; kingdom Bacillati; phylum Bacillota; class Clostridia; order Eubacteriales; genus Intestinimonas; species Intestinimonas sp. UBA1698. The sequence continues at coordinate 51,227 of NZ_DCJO01000018.1, forward strand.
GCTCCTCCCGCTGCGCGGCATCCTGCGTCCCCTTTTGGAGGATGGCGCCGGAGTCGCTTTTGGCCTGCGCCTCATATTTGGCGGAGATCTCCGCCGCCTGGGCCTGGGCCTGGGCGGTCAGCTCGTCGATCTCCTTCTGGACATCGGCGTCGATCTGACCTGTGATCTTTTCGATTCCGTTCATTCGGTTACCGCCTTTCCCCATTAAAGGGCGTTCATCAGCAGCAGCACGGAGGCCAGCAGGGACAGGATGGCGTAGAACTCCACGATGCCGCAGAGAATGATGCCCTTGGCCCAGTCGTCGGGCTTTTTAGCCACCACATTGATGGCGGAGGCGGCCACGCGGCCCTGGTACTTGGCGGACAGCCAGCCGCCGATGGCCATGGGGATGCAGGAGACAAAGATGGTCAGGCCCTGGGTCACGGTCAGGGGCACGATCCCCCCGGAGAAGGCGCCCATGGTGAACAGGGCGAAGAACCAGATGACCAGGCCGTACAGGCCCTGAGTGCCGGGGAGCACCTGCAGGATCAGGCACTTGGAGAAGTGCTCGGGAGCCTCGGTGAGCAGGCCGGTGGCCGCTTCGCCCACCATGCCGGTGCCCCTTGCGGAGCCGACGCAGCACAGGCCCACCGCCAGCGCCGCGCCCAGGAAAGCCAGGCCAATTCCGCCAAACGCCTCAAAAAATTCCAACATGTTATTATTCCTCCTTAATATCAACATATTTGGTGTGAATGAACAGGGGTCGGAAGGGCTTTCCGCCCTCCTTGTAGAACCGTCCGAAGAACTCCAGACACTGGAGCCGCAGGTCATGGACGTAGCAGCCCAGCAGGTTGAGGGCGAAGTTGAGCATATTGCCGATGAAGGAGATGATGACGAAGCCCACCACATTGCCGGTGACGGAGCCCAAGGTGTTAAACACCTGGGCGATGACGCTGCCGGCCAGCATCAGGGCCATCAGGCGGGCGTAGGACAGGATGTCGCTGAAAAAGCCGGTGGCGCCGTTGTAGACCGCGCCGATGAGGGCGGTCAGCTTGCCGAAGCCCTTGGCGTTGCGGGTGGAACCGATGACCAGCATCACCAGGCCCACGATCAGCACCACGGGGTAGCCGCCCACGCTGCCGATGCCCAGGATGGCCAGGGCCGCGCCGCCCAGGATGATCCACCAGGTGACCTCGCTCCAGATGGCGTCGGCCACGTCCCCGGTCTGGACCTTCCGCACCACACTGATGATCATACCCGTGATGATCTGGATCAGGCCCAGCACCAGCGAGCCGATCAGGATCGCCAGGGTGTCGTTCAGCGGGGTGAACAGAGCGGGCAGCGCAAGGGTGCTGGCCGGATTGATGATCTTGGCGATCTGGGGGATGAAGTCCCCGAAGAAGCCGCCGGTCAGTGCGCCCATGAGGAAGGTGCTGATGCCGCACAGCAGCAGCAGTCCGGCGAAGTCCGCCATGCCGTCCTTGGGCTTCATCTTGTAGATGACCACCAGGGCGGCGGCCACCATCAGGATGCCGTAGCCCATATCCGCCATCATCAGTCCGAAGAAGAAGATGAAGAAGGGGGCCATCAGCGGGTTGGGGTCCACGCCGTCGTAGGCGGGGAGCACATACATGTTGGTGACCATGTTCAGGGGCCTGGTCAGTTTGTTGTTCTTGAGCTTAATGGGGACTTGAGGGTACTCCTCCGGCGCGGGGTCGTTGGCCTCCCAAGCGGCGGGGTACTGCCCCAGCACCTTTTCCAGGGCGGGGAGATTTTCCGCCGGGACCCAGCCCTCGAAGAAGATGGTGGCCTGGGACTGTAAAAGCCGGCCCTTGTACTCCTCCCGCTGGATCTCCTGGGTCATGCGGTCAATGCACAGCTTGATGTCCTCCCGGTGGGGGACTAGGGCCGCGATGGCGCCTTTCGCCTCCGCCAGCTCGCCCTCCAGCCGGCGCAGCTCGCCCTCCAGCCGGTCGGTGTTCTCCCGGGCGGTGCCGGTCCATCCCCGCAGGGAGGAGCGCGAAAAGCCAAATTTTTTCAGCGTCTCGAAGGCGGTCTCCTCGGCGCTGCGGTGGCATAGGATCAATACGTACTGGAATTCCCGGTCCTTGCCGGCGGGGATCACCTCCACCAGCTCCGTGGCCTCCTCCAGCGCCTGTTTCACCGTATCCAGGGCGACGGTGGACATCACCGCGCCGAAGGTGGCGGACACCTCCCGGGTACCGGTGGTCTCCAGGGGGATGTCCAGCTCCAGCCAGGGGGTCAGGGCGGCCTTCTGTGCCCGGAGCTTGCCCTGTTCGTTCTGGATGGCGGAGATCCGCTTTTCCTGGGCGTTGACCGCCTGGGCCGCCTCCATGGCGGAGGCGCGCAGCCCTTCGTCGAAGAGCTGCCCCTCGGTGACCTCCGGCCGGGCCTGTAGCAGCCCCCCCTTCTCCTTGCCGATCCCCTTCAGCGTGTTCAGGGCGGCGTTCAGGAGGGCGGCGTCCGCCTTGACCCGGGCCAGGCCCGCGTCGTCTACCCGGGTCAGGGCCGCCCAGTCGGGGTCCGCCAGCTTGTCGGTGGGTTCGCTGATCTCCACGCAGCCCAGGTGCTGGAGCTGCCGGAGAAGGGTCTCCCGGTCCGCGGCCATGCCGAACAGGCGAATGTGTTTCATTTTGACGATGGACATATTAGACTCCCACTACCCTTCTGATAATGAGTGCCGCCGCGTCCTCCAACTTTCCTTCCGCCGCCCGGCGAAGGTCATCGCAGGACCGCCGCGTTTCCTCCATGACGGTCTCTGTGTGTTTGGCAGCCGCTTCCTCTGCCCGGGTCATCATCTGTCTGGCCTGGGCCTCGGCATCGGTCCGCGCCGCGGCCACCCGCTCCTTGCCCGCCCGCTCGGCGTCGGACACCAGCTTTTTGGCCGCCTCCACCGCCTCTGCCTTGCGTTGAAGGGCTCTCTGCTCGGTCTCCGTCACCATTTGGACTGCTTCCAGGGACATGTTATCACCGCCTTTCAATCTCGCTTCCATGGTATAATGCCTCCCATGATAATTAGCATCATACCTTATTCCTTTCGGAATTGCAACCTTGCCTTTTGCAGGCTCTTGTGCAGTTTTGTGCATTTTTTCTTCGTACCTAGTTATTTTGTTCCGTTCCACGGAACAGCAGTACCGGTTTTAAAAAGAAGGCGCACGGGATGCCCCGCGCGCCCTTTTTTAGGGTTCCATTTTTTGTTTAACTCATACAAATCCAGCCCTCTTTTTTTCACGGCCAGCACACCCAGCTCCGATCCTTGGCACCGGGCTCATCCTGCACGGACACCAAATGGACCTCCGGCTCCTCGAAGCCCACGGCTTCCAAGCGTTCCACGCACTGTGCCCAGCCGGTTCCGATTCCGCGCACCCAGAGGCGGTCGGCGCTCTGCGCCAGGGCGGCCACGGTCTGACCCGACCGCTCGTCCTTGCCCTTCTCCAGCGTGTCCCGATCGGTAGCCACGGAGAGCCGGACCTCCGGGTAGTCGCTCAGGGCTTCCTCTACTTCCTTGTAGAATTCACCAATGACGGCCGAGAACTGCGCTCTGTCATAGGCGGCGCCCGGCTTGATATAGCCCAGGTTGCCCTGGGTGGGGTAGCCGGCGTTGTCCAGCAGGATCTCGTCAAAGCCCAGGGCGGCCAGTTCGGCGCACACCCCGGCCACATACTGCCGCACCGTCTGGCTGGTGGGGCTGGACCACTTGAGCCCCTCCGGGTCGGTCCAGCGGTAGCCGCTGTTGGTGATAATATTCAGGCTCCGGTCGGCGTCGGAGAGCTTGTCATCCTTAAAGCAGGAGACCCGTGCCACGGTATAGAGCCCTTCCCGGCCGTTGAGCTCCCGGATGGCGGCGTTGCGGTCCGGGTCCGCCGAAGAGGCCCCGGCACGGACGGCCAGATCCAGCGCCGAAACATAGGCCAGGGAGCCATCGTCCCCTTTCATATCAAAGAGGGCGGCCTGCGCCCCGGCCTCCGCCAGCCGGTCCTCCGCAGTGCCGTCGGAAAGGGCCTCCCGGGGCAGCAGGGCGGCGTGGAGGTATTCCGGCGCAGGGGCCTCCGGGGTGACCACCACCACCGTGGGGCTGACCGCCGGGGACTCCCATTCTGCAGAGGGGCTTGCAGAAGGGGTATTTTGTTCCGTCCACGGGAACACCAGCCTTCCCCCCTCAGACGAGTAAACCATAAATTGTTGTAGCCAGAGCAATGCAGCTACCGTCAGCACCAGCACCGCCGCCAACAGGGCGATGATCCATTTCAGTACGCTGCGGAGGGGAGAGCGGCCGCGGTAAGAATCATAGCCGTAATTCTTTCTCATCTCAACTTCATCCTTTGATCGCAAGCGGATGTTCATCGGTCGGGCGGAAGCAGTATATCACGGCGAGCCGCAAAAGGAAAGAGAAGGCTCTTTCCGGCGGCTATTCTGTGGCCTCCCAGGCCAGCAGGGCCTCATCCAGGCGAGACAGCGCCGCGATGATCTGGTCCTTTTCCCTCTCCGTCAGGGTATCCATCACAGAGGAAAAGTATCCCCCCACGTCGGTCTCGGTCTTTTTCCGGAGCTGTTCATACCGGGCGGTGGCGGCCACGTAGATGACCCTGCGGTCCTCACCGGAGCGCTCCCGGCGGGCCAGCTCCAGCTTTTCCAGCCGGTCCACGATGCCGGAGACGGTGGAATTGGCGCTGCCCGTCCGCTCGGCCAGAGCGCTGATGGGCATGGGGCCCTCCTCACCCAGCACGGTGAGCACCAGCGCCTGTGGAAAGGTCAGGTGCAGCCGTCCAAAATGCTCCCGAAAGAGACGGGACATGTGCTGTGTCACCTTGAGGTATCGCATCAGAATATCGCCGGAACCCTTCATGTCTGCCGCTCCCTTCTGGCCGACTGCTTCAAATACGAACAAATCATATCGCTTTCGGGGCTCTTCGTCAATTCGGGCCTAAAAAGATTCATGAAAAGTTAATAAAGCGGGAGCGCCCCTCCTTATCCCACCGCGGGGGTGGTCAGCCGCCGGAGGATGACGGCTAGCTGGGCCCGGCTGGCCGGTCCGCCGGGGTCCAGGCGGTTGCCGTCCCTGCCGGTGATAAGGCCCGCACCCACGGCGTGGGCCATGCCCTCCCGGGCCCAGGTGTGGATGCCGTCCCGGTCGGGATAGATGTCCAGCACACCGGCGGCCAGCTCCAGGCCGGCATACTGGGCGTACCGCCACAGAAAAACGGCGAGCTGCTCCCGGGTGACGATGTCGCCGCCGCCGAAGGAGCCGTCGCCGTACCCTGCGGCGATGCCCTGCTGGGCGCACCAGGCCGCCGCGTCGGCGTAATAGTACCAGCCCTCCACATCGGGGAAGGAGCTCCGGTCCGCCGGGGCGGGGCTGCCCGCCAGCCGCCAGAGCACTGCCGCCACCATACCCCGGGTCACCGGGGTCTCGGGGGAGAAGGTGGTTTCCGACGTGCCGTTCATCAGCCCGTCCCGGGTGACCTTGGTCACCGCGTCGTAGTACCAGGCCCCCGCTGCCACGTCGGTGTAGGAGGCTGCGGCCGCCCCCACCGTCAATCCGGCCGTGAGGGCCAGGGCGAAAAGCGCCGTAAAAAATCCCTGTCGCATGGGATGCACCTCATTTCTGAATCAGTGCACCCATTTTACGACAGGGATTTTACAAAACTGTGAACGCCGGCCCACTTTTTGCGTCCGGGACCGGTCCTGTTTTTTACAGGGCCAAGGCCCAGTGGAGCATCAGCAGCAGGCCGAAGCCGGGCACACCCAGCAGCCCCATCACCAGGGCGTTGGCCAGATTGACCCCCAGGCTCACCCCGATGAGGCCGCCCACAGGGCTGAAGGCCGCCAGCGCGGCCAGCCCCACCCCGGTCCGCAGGCACAGCCGGAGCAGATGCTTCAGGGGGCGGCCCAGCAGGGCCAGCACCCCCACCGCCAGCAGGCCCACCAGGAGCCAGGGCAGGGTATCGGTCATCAGCGTCATGCCTCACCCCTCCCCGCAGCTCTCCATCTCCTTGACCCGCCGGAGCAGGTAGGAATACCGGGCCTGGAGCGAATTGATCTCAAAGACATAGGATTCGATGAGGTCCGGGTCGTGGGTGCTGTTGAAGCCGGCATACGCTTGGCTGATGAGGGTCCGGGTCTGGGCCAGTCCCTCCTTCAGGGCTCGTTTCTCCGACTCCTGCTCGCTCTCCGCCCGTCTGCGGAAGGAAAAGACCCGCGCCGCCTCCGCCATTTGGACCGCCTCCCTTCTGTTTCAATATAGTCTATGGTAAGTTTGGACAATTATGCCATGTCCCATACCAGAAAAATCCGGGCATGCTCTTGCGCACCCCGCGCATACTAGATCCGGGCAGGACAGTCGGGGCTGAAAGTCGAACGCGCTTTGCCCCGCAGCCGCATTTCCTTCTAAGCCGGTGCCGGGCGACACGGAACCGCCGCTCTGACGGGCGGAGGGAATCCAAAGACCGCCCTCAGGCGAAAGGCGGAAGGACGGCCGGCGCATTGGGAGACGTTTTTTAAAACCCAACCCCAAAGCAGCCGCACGCCTGTCCGGATTTAAGAGGTCCTCCCCCGCGAGACGATTTTGTCAGGCGGAAGGACGCAGGACCGCAACGCGCCGCAGGAAGATTCCTGCGGCGCGCTTTTTCGTCCCGCCTTCCGCGAAGCCGTGGTTTTTTTGTAGCCCGCCTTTCCTTGACACATTGCTGTCAAATGGGATACACTATATCTTGAGTTATTATGGAAATGTGAGGAGAGTCCCATGCCAAAAAGCGCCAAGCAGTACGGCAACGAATCCATCTCCGCCCTGAAGGGGGCCGACCGGGTCCGCAAGCGGCCCGGGGTCATCTTCGGCTCCGACGGGCTGGAGGGGTGCGAGCACGCCGTATTCGAGATTTTGTCCAACGCCATCGACGAAGCCCGGGAGGGCCACGGCAGCCTCATCACCGTTACCCGCTACGAGGACAAGTCCATCGAGGTGGAGGACTTCGGCCGGGGCTGCCCAGTGGACTGGAACGAGAAGGAGCAGAAGTACAACTGGGAGCTGGTGTTCTGTGAGCTGTACGCCGGCGGCAAATACAACACCAACGACGGCGACAACTATGAATATTCCCTGGGCCTCAACGGTCTGGGCTCCTGCGCCACCCAGTACGCCTCGGAGTACTTCGACGCCGTCATCCACCGGGACGGCCTGGAGTACACCCTCCACTTCGAGAAGGGAGAGAACATCGGCGGGCTGCAGAAGGCCCCCCACAGCGGGAAAAAGACCGGCTCGAAATTCCGCTGGAAGCCGGACCTGGAGGTCTTTACCGACATCGACATTCCGGTGGACTACTATCGGGACGTTCTCAAGCGGCAGGCGGTGGTCAATGCCGGAGTCACCTTTCGGTTCCGCAATCAGGCCGGCGGCAAGTTCGAGACCACCGAATTCCGGTATGAAAACGGCATTGTGGACTACGTCTCCGAGCTGGCGGGGGAAAATCCTCTCACCGCCCCGGTGTTCTGGCAGGCCGAGCGGAAGGGCCGGGACCGGGCGGACAAGCCGGAATATAAGGTAAAGCTGTCGGTGTCCTTCTGCTTCTCCAACACGGTGCAGGTCATCGAGCACTACCACAACTCCTCCTGGCTGGAGCACGGCGGCAGTCCGGAGAAGGCGGTGAAATCGGCCTTCGTCTCGGCCATCGACGGCTATCTGAAGGCCCAGGGCAAGTACCAGAAGAGCGAGAGCAAGATCACCTGGAACGACATCCAGGACTGCCTGGTACTGGTCAGCAACAACTTTTCCACCCAAACCTCCTATGAAAATCAGACCAAGAAGGCCATCAACAACAAGTTCATCCAGGACGCCATGACCGAGTTCCTCAAGAGTCAGATGGAGGTCTACTTCATTGAAAACCCCTTCGACGCGGGGAAGATCGCCGAGCAGGTGCTCATCAACAAGCGCTCCCGGGAGTCGGCGGAGAAGGCCCGCCTCAACATCAAAAAGAAGCTGTCGGGCAGTCTGGACATCGCCAACCGGGTGCAGAAATTTGTGGACTGCCGCAGCAAGGACACCGAGCGACGGGAGCTCTACATCGTGGAGGGCGACTCGGCTCTGGGCAGCGTCAAGCTCTCCCGGGACGCGGAGTTCCAGGGCATCATGCCCGTCCGGGGCAAGATCCTCAACTGCCTCAAGGCCGACTACGCCAAAATCTTCAAAAGTGAGATCATCACCGACCTTCTGAAGGTCATGGGATGCGGGGTGGAGGTCAACGACCGCCACGCCAAGGACATGGCGGCCTTTGACCTGATGAACCTGCGCTGGAGCAAGATCGTCATCTGCACCGACGCCGACGTGGACGGCTTCCAGATCCGCACCCTGATTCTCACCATGCTCTACCGGCTCACCCCCACCCTGATCCAGCGGGGGTACGTCTACATCGCGGAATCCCCCCTGTACGAGATCAATTATAAGGAAAAGACCTGGTTTGCTTACTCGGACAAGGAGAAAAACGATATCCTCGGCGGGGAGCTCCGGGATAAGAAGTGCATCATCAACCGCTCCAAGGGTCTGGGCGAGAATGAGCCGGAGATGATGTGGCTGACCACCATGAATCCGGCCACCCGGCGGCTCATCCGGGTCATGCCTGAGGACGTAACCCGTACCGCCCAGGTCTTCGACCTGCTGCTGGGCGACAACCTCACCGGCCGCAAAACCCACATCGCCGACAACGGCTACAAATACCTGGAGCTGGCCGATATCTCCTGAACCCCCGCACCGCTTCCGTCCCCGCGATCACGATCCATAAGGAGGCACCCCATGAAAAAGCGATTTTTGTCCCTGCTGCTGGCTCTGTCCCTGTCCCTCTCCATTCCCTCCTTTGCCGCAGGAGCCGCCGGCCCGACGCCCCCCGCCTGGTGTCCGGCGGAGGAATACGCGGTGTTTGCAAACAGCCAGGCCTACAAAGGCGATACCTGGAGCAAGATCCTCTCCCTGCGGGAGGACGCGGCGGCGGGCAATCTGGCTCCCACCAGCAGCTCCAGCACCGTGCTGTACAACCGCCAGAGGGAGCTGAAAAAATCCAACGACCCCGGCGTGCGCTTCGAGCTGGGGCTCATCGACGTGAAGTACACCCTCAACGCCGCAGCCCAGGGGAAGACCGTCGGGATCTCCTCCGATTTCGAGATGGCCGCCTACTACGGCAAGGGAGATGAGCCCGCCTGCTATCTGGCCTACCTCTGGAACGCCCGGTCCAAGCTGTGGACCCATGACCTGACCACCGGGCTGGAAGGAGCCCTTGGCTATTATGCGGCCTCGGTGGCATATCTCTTCCCCTACGCATCATTCACCATGGACCAGATCCTGAACTGGGGGCAGGCCAACGGCGTGTCCGCCGAGCGGCTGGCCTATGCCAAAAGCCTCCTTTTCGTCACCCTGGACGGCGACTTGGTCCATCCCCGTTCCGTCCGCATCAGCGCCGACGCTGTGGACACCACCACCGCCCAGACCCGGAACCAGCGCACCATGGTCCCGATTCGTCGCCTGGCCGAGCTCATGGGAGCCACAGTGGACTATGACGCCAGCTCCCGGCAGATCACCATTCGGCGGGCCGCCGACACCTTCGTCATGACCCTGGACCGCACGGAGGCCCTGCGCAATGGCGAGCCGTTCCAGATGGATGTGGCTCCCTACGCCGAGAACAACCGCACATACATCCCCATCCGGTATATCGCCGAATGTTTTGGCCAGAGCGTGGAGTGGAACGGCGGCCAGCAGCATGTGGTCATACAGGAGGACAAGTCTGTGGCAGGCGACTCGAATCTGGAGGCCTGGGCCCTGGCCATGGGTGCGCTGCTCAACTATGAAAATAACCCCCAGGAGGCGCACCTTTTCGGCGGCAAGCGCCGCTTTGGCGCCAACCCCGTGGGGGGCGTGGTATCCAACCGGCTGGAGACCACCGGGCCCGACTTTGGCCGGCAGATTCTGGCCGATAGCTGGGGCATCACCGACCGGGAGGCCCTGATCGCTGCCGTCGGGACCCTGGTCCAGTCGCTCGACCAGACCTACCCCGCCTGGGACCTGTTCCGGGTAAGCCATCTGGCACAGTGGGGCTATCTGGCCGGTTACGTGACCTATTATGAAGCCCTGGAGCTGGTGGAGCCCGCCGCGCAGGCCCTGTGCGACCAGTTCTCTGCCTGGGAAGCGGCCTATGAAAATTATCTGGAGGGCTGGTGTGCCTGGAGCGGTCAGGACGCCGCCGACGTGTGGCAGACCAGCCGCGGCCTGCTTTATCGGGAAATGCGCGCCACCCCGGATATGGCCCGCCTTCTGGACGACAATCTGTTCCAGACCGGCGTCGTCCCCCTCCCCGGATGAAGATAGCGGTCATCCATGGAAATCGGGCCGCTGAAAGCGGCAGCTCCGGCTTCTCATTTTAACAAAGGAGGCTTACTTATGAAAAAAACATTCCTGTCCCTGCTGCTGGCCCTGTCCCTGACCCTCTCCCTGGCCGTGCCCGTCCTGGCTTATGAGGGCGAAAACACCGACCCGGAATGGGTGGCCTGGAAGACCCAGTGGCTGGCCGCTCACCCTGAGGAGGCGGCCGCCTTCGACGCCGACGCCTATTTTGAAAACGAGTACCTGTCCGACTGGTGGTACTCCTCCAAGGAGGAGTTTATGGCCGATTGGGGTCTGGAGACCGAGCAGGATTTCTGCGATTTCATGCGGGACGACTGGCTGGCCGGTATGCAGGCCGACGAGGCGCGTCAGACCTGGATGGACCAGTACGAATCCGCCCATCCCGGCGCCCTCAGCGCCTTTGACCCCGACGCCTGGTTCCAGGCACACTACTATGAGGACCCGAAGCAGGCGTTCATGGCGGAGTGGGGACTGGAGACCCAGGACGCCTTCAAGGACTTCATGCTGGACGACTATGTGGACACCCTCATCGCCCAGGAGGAGCGCCAGGCCATGCTGGACGAGTTCGAGGCCGCCCATCCCGGCGTCATCGCCGCCTTCGATGCCGACGCCTATTTTGAGGAAAATTATAGCTGGTGGTCCGGCGGCAAGGAGGACTACATGCGCTGGATGGACCTGGCCGCTGAAGAGGACTTCCGGCAGGATATGCTGGACGATATGATCTACAGCATGGCCTGGAGCCAGTCCTGGGAGGACACCCGCAACGAGGAGATCCTCGCCATGGGCGGGGTGCCCGGCCAGTTGGGCGTCATGGTGGACGGTACTTACCTCTCCTTCCCTCAGGACAAACCGCCCTATGCGGTGGACGGCGTCACTTACGTCTACGCCGACGCGCTGAACGCCGCCATCGGCTCGTCGGCAACCGGCGGCGCGGACGGGTACGTCCCCCTGCGCGACGCGGCCGTGGCCGCGGGCTACGAGGTGTTCTGGGACGACGCCTATCAGACCGTGGTCCTCCTTGATCGGGCAGGCTTTATCGCGGAGACCGACGCCCGCTTTACCGTTCTGAACCGCGCCCTGGCCGCCTGGGCCCCGGAGGATGGGAAGAACTATCAGTCCGCCGTGGACATCACCGCCGGATATACCAAGTTCAACTCCCTGGACGGGGACCAGACCTGGACCATGAGCGCCGCGCTCACCGCCCTGTCCGGTGCCGCCGGCGTGGAGCTCAGCGGCTCCTATGACCTGTCCTCTCTGATGGACATTCTGAAGGCCGCCAATCCCTCTCTCACCCAATCCACGGACGACGCCCTACCGGGGCAGTACAGCGCCCTGCTGAAGGGGGACTTCGGCGCCCGGCTGGACCAGGAGAACGAGATGCTCTATCTGCGCATGTCCCTGTTCTCCTCCCTGTTCTCCATCCTGGGCAAGCCGTACCCCAAGGACGTGTGGATCTCCCAGTCCCTGGAGGGCTATCTGGACCTGAGTCCGGACGTTACCCCCACCGTGGGCGGTTATCTCTACCTGCTGAGCGGCCCCGATGCCAACGGGTACTCCTATGCCCGCAGCTACCAGTATCTGACCGAGGCCGCCGACACCCTGGCCGCCCTGGTGGGCGACGACCGCTTTGTACAGAAGGGCCGGGACTCCGTGCTCACCCTGAGCAAGGAGGACCTGGGCGACCTGCTGGCGGAGAGCGGCTCCTATTCCACCGCGGAGGATATCCGGGAGTTTGCCCTCACTCTCACCGTGAAAGCCGATGGCACCGTCACCGGCAGTCTGGTCTACCGCCCCGAGCCCTACTCCGCTTATTCCACCGAGGGCCGCATCACCGCGGGCTGGTCCCTGGCCCTCTCCGGCAGTGAGATCGAGCTGGAGTACCACGTCAAGAATGAGGGCGTGCTCCGCCTGACCGTCACCGCTTCCACCAAGACCACCTCCGCCGCGCCCGCCGTCACCCCGCCCGAGGGCGCCGCCGTCCTCCCGGCCGAGGACCTGTGGAACCTGGAGTGAGCCTCCGGCCCCCGCGCGCCCGGAAATCCACCGAACGAGGAATTGATACCAATGGCTAAGAAAAAGAAGCCGGACGACGAGGTCAAGCACCGCCCGGCCGATCCCAATGTGATGGGCCTGCATCCCGAGGTGCTGGAGCAGCCCATCACCGAGACCCTGGAAATCAACTACATGCCCTACGCCATGAGCGTCATCGTCTCCCGGGCCATCCCGGAGATCGACGGCTTCAAGCCCTCCCACCGCAAGCTGCTGTACACCATGTACACCATGAAGCTGCTGGGGGGTGCCCGGACCAAGAGCGCCAACATCGTGGGCCAGACCATGAAGCTCAACCCCCACGGCGACGCCGCCATCTACGACACCATGGTCCGCCTCAGCCGGGGCTACGGGGCCCTGCTGCACCCTCTGGTGGACTCCAAGGGCAACTTCGGCAAGGTCTACTCCCGGGACATGGCCTGGGCCGCCAGCCGGTACACCGAGGCCCGGCTGGACCCCATCTGCGCCGAGCTGTTCCGGGACATCGACCAGGACACGGTGGACTTCACTCCCAACTACGACGGCTCCCTGATGGAGCCCACCCTGCTGCCCACCACCTTTCCCAACCTGCTGGTGTCCTCCAACATGGGCATCGCCGTGGGCATGGCCTCCAACATCTGCGGCTTCAACCTGGGCGAGGTGTGTGACACCACCGTGGCCTACCTGAAAAACCCCGGCCACGACCTCATGTCCACCCTGAAGGCCCCCGATTTCCCCACCGGCGGCGAGCTGCTCTACGACGCAGACGAGCTGTCCGCCATCTACCGTACCGGGCGGGGGTCCTTCAAGGTGCGGGCCAAGTGGCGGTATGTGAAGGATGAGAATCTCATCGAGATCTACGAGATCCCCTACTCCACCACAGCCGAGGCCATCATGGACAAGGTGGCCGAGCTGGTCAAGACGGGCAAGCTGCGGGAAATCGCCGATATGCGGGATGAGACCGACCTGAACGGTCTGAAGCTGACCATTGATCTCAAGCGCGGCACCGATCCGGACAAGCTGATGCAGAAGCTCTACCGCATGACCCCCCTGCGGGACTCCTTCTCCTGCAACTTCAACATTCTCATCGCCGGGATGCCCCGGGTCATGGGGGTGCGGGAGATCTTGGAGGAGTGGACCGCCTGGCGCATGGAGGGCGTGCGCCGCCGGACCTATTTCGTCCTGAAAAAGCGGGAGGAAAAGCTCCACCTGCTCCAGGGCCTGCAAAAGATCCTGCTGGATATCGACCGGGCCATCCGGATCATCCGTGAGACCGAGGAGGACGCCGAGGTCGTCCCCAACCTGATGATCGGCTTCGGCATTGACCAGGTCCAGGCCGAATACGTGGCGGATATCCGCCTGCGCAACATCAACAAGGAGTATATCCTGCGGCGGACCGAGGAAACCTCTTCCTTGGAGGACGAGATCGCCGACCTGCGGGACCTGGTCAACGACCCGGGCCGCATCAAGCAGGTCATCATCGGGGAACTGGAGGCCGTCAAGAAGAAGTACGCCCAGCCCCGCCGGACCGGGATCGTCTACGAGCACGAGTCCGAGACGGCGGAGCCGGTTGCCGACGTGCCCGATTACCCCGTCCACATCTTTCTCTCCCGGGAGGGCTACTTTAAAAAGATCACCCCCGCCTCCCTGCGCATGTCCTCGGAGCAGAAGTACAAGGAGGGGGACGGCCCCTTCCTCCAGTGGGAAGGGAGCAACCGGGACGAGCTGCTGGTCTTTACCGACCGCCAGCAGTGCTACAAGGCGTGGCTGTCCGACTTCGACGACGCCAAGGCCAGCGTACTGGGGGACTACCTGCCCACCAAGCTGGGCTTTGACGAGGGGGAGAGTCCCCTGTGGGCGGTGGTCACCGGCGACTTCGCCGGCCACATCCTCTTCTTCTTCGAAAACGGCAAGGCGGCCCGGGTGGAGCTGTCCGCCTATCAGACCCAGACCAAGCGAAAAAAGCTGACGGGGGCCTACTCCGACAAGAGCCCTCTGGTCACCGCCCTGCTGCTCAAGGAGGATCTGGAGATGGCCGTTACCTCCACGGAGGGCCGGTGCCTCATCTTCCACACCGCCTCCCTGGCGCCCAAATCCACCCGCGCCACCCAGGGGGTCAACGTGATGACCCTCAAGCCCAAGTATCAGGTGGCTGACGCCCGCCCCCTGGCCGACACGCCCATCGTCAACGCCGCCCGCTACCGGGCCCGCTCCCTCCCGGTGGCGGGAGCCCTGCTGAAGGAGGAGGACCGGGGCGAGGAGCAGATGACCCTGCTGTAACACATTCAGAACCGAGGTAACCCATGAAGCAGCGTGTATACAAGACTTTCACCGCCTATCTCTGGCTCACCCTGGCCAGCGCGGTCTACGCGCTGGGCTTCAACTGGTGCTATGCCCCCAACCTCATCGGCTTCGGCGGCATCACCGGCGTGGCTCAGATCATCCATTCGGCTCTGCCCTGGGCCCCCATCGGCACGGTGGTTATCCTGCTGAACATCCCCCTGTTCCTGCTGGGCTGGCGGTTCATCGGCGGCCACCTGCTGGTGACCAGCCTGTACGCCATGTTTGTCTCCTCCCTGATGATCGACGGCATGACCGCTCTGGCGGGTCCCTTCCGACCCATGGAGCCCCTGCTGGCCTGCATCTACGGCGGCGTGCTCATGGGCGCTTCCCTGGGTGTGGTGTTCCTTCAGGGGGCTACCACCGGGGGCACCGATCTCATCGCCCGCCTCCTGAAGCTCCGTCTGGCCTGGCTGCCCATGGGCAAGCTGCTGATGGTCATCGACCTGGTGGTCATCGTGGCGGTGGCCGTCGCCTTCGGCAACCTGAACAGCGCCCTGTACGGCCTGGTGGCCCTGTATATCTCCACGCTGGTCATGGATATGGTGCTCTACGGGCTGGACAACGCCAAGGTGGCCTACATCATCAGTGACCGCCACCGGGAGATCTCCGACGCCATCATCCGGGACATCGACCGGGGCGTCACCATCCTGCACGGGGAGGGCGCCTATTCCGGGGCGGAGAAGAAGGTGCTGCTGGTGGCCTTCAAGCAGCGGCAGATCGTGGCCATCAAGCGGCTGGTGAAGGAGCTGGACCCCGCCGCCTTCATCATCGTGTGCGAGGCCCACGAGGTCCTGGGCGACGGCTTTCGGGACTACAAGCAAAACGACATCTGATCTTAATCCAGGAGGAACATGACTATGGCTGATCTGGAAAAACTGAAGCAGAACCTGCAGAAAAACGGCTTTGAAGTGACCCACTTCGCCACCGCCGCCCAGGCCGCCGACTATCTGGACGACCAGATCGACGGCAAGACGGTGGGCGTGGGCGGCTCCATCACCGTGCTGGAGATGGGCCTGGCCGAGCGGCTGCGCACCCACAATACCCTGCACTGGCACTGGACTGGGGACGGCGACCAGGCCGCCGCCGCCACCTGCCAGGTATACCTGTCCTCGGTGAACGGCGCGGCGGAGACCGGCGAGCTCATCAACATCGACGGCAACGGCAACCGGGTCTCCTCCGGACTGTACGGGCACGAGAAGGTCTACTTTATCATCGGCGTCAACAAGGTGGCTCCGGACTACGAATCGGCCCTGTGGCGGGCACGGAACATTGCCGCCCCCAAGAATGCCCAGCGCCTGCAGCGCAAGACCCCCTGCGCCGCCAAGGGAGACCGGTGCTACAACTGCTCCAGCCCGGAGCGCATCTGCGCGGCCCTGGTGGTCTATTGGAAGAAGCCCACGTCCATGGATTTTGAGGTTGTGCTGGTGGACGAGCCCCTGGGCTACTGAGGCCCGGGCCCACCCGATACATAAGAGGAGGCAGAGCCCTTGAAAACGCGGATATTGGCCCTGGCGCTCTGCCTGTCTCTGCTGTTGACGGGCTGCGAGGCCATGCTCCACGGGGAGTACCTGACGGTGGAGCCCCACAGCATGCTCTCCGCCGCCGAGGACGACTCCTCGGTCATCCGGGTGGAGAACTACCAGGAGCTGGTCAGTGGCATCCTCAGCCTGGTCTCCGCCTGTCAGGAGCAGGGCGTCATCCAGCTCAGCAACTACAACACCCGGGATGTGGAAGCCGACCTGACCGCCGCCTGTCTGGAGGTGAGCCATGAGGACCCACTGGGAGCCTATGCGGTGGACTACATCAAGCACGAATTCTCCCGCATCCTCACCTACTATCAGGCCACCATCACCATCGGCTACCGCCGTACCCTGGAGCAGATCCGCAGCGTCGTCCCCGTCACCGGCTCCAGCGCCATCCGCAGCGAGGTCCAGGGGGCCCTGGCCCAATTTCAGCCGGAGGCGGTACTGCGGGTGACTTACTTCAATGAGGACGAGGACTACATCCGCGCCCTGGCCCTCCAGGCCTATTATGACACCCCGGCGGCCGCCTTCGGCATGCCGGAGCTGTCCGTGGCCATCTACCCGGACGCGGGCTACCAGCGTATTGTGGAGATTTCCTTTACCTACGCCGAGCCGGTGGAGGCCCTGCGCCTTAAAAGCGCCCAGCTCCAAGAGGCCGCCCGGGAGGTGGCCCAGCCCGCCGTCAGCCGGAATTTCCGGGGCCGGCTGCTGCTCTCTGCCCTGTTTGGAGCTCTATTGGACCACCGGGCTGCCCTGGAAGCCGCCGCGCCGGAGGAGAGCGGCTCCCTTGTCCCGTCCTCCTGGCCCTACGCCGCCCTGGTGGAGGGCGCCCCGGACAGCGAGGCGCTTGCCCTGGCCTTCCAACTGCTGTGCGACACAGTGGGGGCCGAATGCACCGTGGTCCGGGGCACTCTGGACGGACAGGAGCACTTCTGGAACATCGTCACCGTGGACGGAAGCCACCGCCATGTGGACGCCTCACTGGGCCGGGACGGCTTCTATCTGACCGACCAGGATTACCAGGCCCTCTCCGGGGCCGAGTGGAGCGCAGAGGATTACCCCGCCTGCGGCGAAAAAATTGAATTTACCCCTTGACAATTGCGGCGTATTTTCTTATAATATATCACGTCGCTTGCAGGTGTAGCTCATCTGGTAGAGCGCCACCTTGCCAAGGTGGAGGTAGCGAGTTCGAGCCTCGTCACCTGCTCCACGTCGCCGCGGACTTTCCATTGTCCACGGCGACTTTTTTATTGAAAATTTGTCGCTTCCTCCTTCCGTTCCTCCTCCCCCCATCAAACCCGCTGCACTGGGCTTTGATGGGGGGCTGTCCTCTTTTCTTTTGCTCCGCCGGATTGACGCGGGCTGAAACTTTCCGTATACTGGAAGCATCAAGAAAAGGGAGGCTTTTTTATGGGTGCTCTGGACGGACTCAAGATTCTGGACTTTTCCACACTTCTCCCCGGCCCCTACGCCACCCTGCTGCTGGCGGACCTGGGAGCCGAGGTCCTCAAGGTCAGCGGCCGGGACAAATACGACCTGGTGGTCCACTGGCCCCCGGAGATCGAGGGCTCCGGCACCACCGCGGCGGCGGCCTGGCTGGGTCGCAACAAAAAGACCATCTTTTTGAATTTGAAGAAGCCCTCCGCCGTAGAGGCGGTAAAGCGGCTCATTCTGGAGTATGACATCCTGGTGGAGCAGTTCCGCCCCGGCGTCATGGCCAAGCTGGGCCTGGACTATGAGACTCTCAGGGGGGTCAACCCGCGGCTCATCTACTGCTCCCTCACCGGGTACGGACAGACCGGCCCCCTGAGCCCCCGGGCCGGGCACGACATCAACTACATGTCCCGCTCGGGGGTCATGGCCTCGGCGGGCCGGAAGGCCACCGGCCCGGTGCTCACCAACATGCAGGTGGCTGATGTGGCCGTGGGCTCCATGAACAGCGTGGTGGGCATCCTGGCGGCGGTCCACCACCGGGACGTCACCGGCCGGGGCCAGTACATCGACGTGGCCATGCTGGACGGCATGGTGCCCTTCAACTCCATGGACGGCGCCTGCTTCCTGGCCGGCGCCCCCGCCCCGGAGCGGGAGAGCCAGATGCTCAACGGCGGGGAGGTCTACGACTTTTATGAGACCTCCGACGGCGGCTACATGAGCGTAGGCTCCCTGGAGCCCAAGTTTTTTGCCGACCTGTGCCGGGGGCTGGGCCGTCCTGAGTGGGCCGATGGGCGGATTCGGAAGGCCGACCTGCCCCTGGTAAAAGAGACCTTCCGGGACATCTTCCGGACCAAGAGCCGGGACGAGTGGACGGAGCTCTTCTCCCATTACGACGCCTGCGTGGAGCCGGTGCTGACGCTGGCGGAGGCGGCGGCGGACGCGCACATCAACGCCCGCGGACTGGTGCCCGACGTCCCTCTGCCCCTGGCGGAGGGCCGGACCGTGCGGCAGCTCGGCTGCCCCATCAAGCTGTCCGACTGTCCCGCCGCGTACCGTCACGCGGGGTACCCGGAGGGCTGGCACACCGAAGCGGTGCTGACCGGCCTGGGGTACACCGCAGAGGAAATTCGGGACCTGAGCGAATAGAAGCAGAGCGCGCGGCGCGGGAACTTCTTCCCGCGCCGCCTCTTTTTGCCGTTCCGCGCCGGGCCAGAGGACGGATAAAACTTTTTCGAACAAGTTTTGAGAATCCTGTATGAAAATCATGTGCTCGTTCGTTACGAGGGTAGAAGGCCCCGCAGAGGCCCCCATACGAAGGAGGATGATTCCCATGAAAAGAAAAACGGCAAGATGCACCGCGCTGTCCCTGCTCCTGGCCCTGGCGCTCGCCACGG
>NZ_DCJO01000005.1:0-61079 GCF_002320075.1 Intestinimonas sp. UBA1698
TGTGACCTCCCGCACGTCAAGCGGATGCTCATACCAGCTGAGCTAATCGTCCGAAGTGCAAAAATCATTATAGCGGATTGGTAAGGGCTTGTCAAGGCTTTTTTCACAAGAGGGTGGTCAACCGGCGTGAAAGCTGGTATACTGGGAAAAATGACGTAAAAGTGAGGGATGACTGTGAGGACGCGCGTCTGGAGCCGTTGGGAGCTGGACCCACGCCTGCCGGAGGCGGCCACGGAGCTCCGCATGACCGAATTTCCGGCGGCGGGGGAAGAAAGCGAGTGGAGTGTGCTCCTGCTGCCCGGCGGGGCCTATCGGATGACGGCTCCCCGGGAGGGGGCACCGGTGGCTGCCGCCTTTGCGGCGGCCGGAATCCACGCCTGGGTGCTGGACTACAGTGTGGCGCCCAACTGCTGGCCCCAGCCCTTTCTGGAGGCTGGGGCGGCTTTGGCGCGCATCCGGAGAGGACGGGGCGGCCGGGTGGCGGTGTGCGGCTTTTCCGCCGGAGGCCATCTGGCAGGCTGTCTGGCCAACCTCTGGGGCAGTCCTGTGCTGGAGGAGCGCCTGGGCCTGCGCCCGGCGGAGGCCCGACCGGACGCGGTCATCCTCGGCTACCCGGTCGTCACCGCCGGGGCGTTCGGGGCTGCAGACTGCTTCCGCACGTTGACAGGAGCGGACGACATGGCGGAGATACCGCCGGAGCTCTCGCTGGAGAACAGCGTGACCGCCGGAAATCCCCCCGCGTTTCTTTGGTGTACCGGGACCGATGACCGGGTTCCGGCGGAAAACACCCTGCTCTATGTGGCGGCGCTGCGTCGGGCGGGGGTCCCCTTTGAACTGCACCTCTACCCCGACGGCCCTCACGCCATGGCCCTGGCCGACCGGCGGACGCAGGGGCGGCCGGAGCAGCAGGACCCCCATGTGGCCACCTGGTTCCCCCTGTGCCTGGAGTGGCTGAAAGGACTGTGAAGGAAATGAAAACGGCATTGATTACCGGCGGCAGCCGGGGCATAGGCGCCGCCACGGCCCGGACGCTTGCCCGGGCGGGCTACGCGGTAGCCATCAACTATCACCACTCCCGACGGGAGGCAGAGGACCTGGCGGCGGAGCTGGCGGCGGA
This sequence comes from Intestinimonas sp. UBA1698, assembly GCF_002320075.1. Lineage (NCBI taxonomy): Bacteria > Bacillati > Bacillota > Clostridia > Eubacteriales > Intestinimonas > Intestinimonas sp. UBA1698. Next base: position 1,118 of record NZ_DCJO01000005.1, read on the forward strand.
GGGCCGCCCAGCTCTGGCGGTGCAGGCCGACGTCTCCGACCCGGAGCAGGTCCGGCGTATGGTTGACAATGTGTTGGATAAATTTTGTCAACTTGACATTTTGGTATGCAACGCAGGGGTGGCCTCCCAGGGACTTTTGTGTGAAACAAGTGATGCAGATTGGCGCAGGCTGATGGGAGTGGACCTGGACGGAGTATTCTATTGCTGCCGGGCAGTCTACCGCCATATGGTGGCGCGCAAGACGGGGCGCATTGTCACCGTCTCTTCCATGTGGGGGCGCTCCGGGGCCTCCTGTGAGGCGGCCTATTCCGCCGCCAAAGCGGGCGTCATAGGGCTAACCAAGGCCCTGGCCCGGGAGTTGGGGCCCTCCGGCATCACGGTGAACTGCGTGGCGCCGGGGGTCATTGACACCGACATGAATGCCCATCTGCCTCCCGGGGACCTGGCCGTTTTGGCGGAGGAGACCCCTTTGGGCCGCCTCGGCGCCCCGGAGGAGGTGGCACGGGCAGTGCTGTTCTTGGCCTCCGAGGGGGCGGATTTTATTACCGGACAGGTGCTGGGCGTGGACGGCGGCTTTCTGATCTGACCGGAAATGAAGGACGGAAGGGCAACTTTGTCATTTCTGCTTGAAATATTCTGTGCGGAAAAGGCCTTTTGGCGGAAACGACGGTTGACAATTTTAGAAGGGGAGCTTATAATTGTCAACAATCCCAAAGGAGGTAGTATGAAATGAAGAAGTTCCGTGTTTTGTCTCTTGCTCTCGTGGCTGCCATGTGCTTCTCCCTGCTGGCCGGCTGCGGCGGCGGTAGCTCCGCCAGCCCCTCGCCGTCCGCCTCGGCTCCCGCGGCGTCTCAGCCTGCCGAGACCGGCTCCACCGGCGAGAGCGGTGAGATCACCATCGCCCTGATCACCAACACCACCGGCGACTATGCCCAGTATGGCATTCCGGTCCATAACGGCGCCAAGCTGTACATTGATCAGCTCAACGCCAACGGCGGCATCAACGGCAAGACCATCAAGGTCCTGGAGTATGATGACAAGGCCGACGGCATCGAGACCGTCAACGCCTTCAACCTGGCCATGGACAACGGCATCACCGCCGTCATCGGCTCCGTGCTCACCGGCGCCACCATCGCCCTGGCCGATGCCACCTACGAGGTCAACATGCCCCAGATCACCGCCTCCGCCACCGCGGCCGGCGTGACCATGATCGACCCCGAGGACGAAAACAGCGAGATCCGCACCAACGTGTTCCGCTCCTGCTTCATCGACCCCTTCCAGGGCGAGAAGATGGCTGACTACGCCTACAACAAGCTGGGCGCCAGGACCGCGGGCATCCTCTTCGAGACCGGCAACGACTACTCTGAGGGCCTGAAGGACGCCTTTGTGGAGAAGGCCGCCGAGCTGGGCCTGGAGGTGGTGGCCACCGAGGCCTTTGCCACCGGTGACAAGGATTACAAGGCCCAGATGACCAACATCGCCTCCAAGAACCCCGACGTGGTGTTCTGCCCCATTTACTACGGTGAGGCCGGCCTGGCCATCACCCAGGGCCGTCAGGCTGGGATCACCGCCACCTTCCTGGGCGGCGACGGCTTCGGCGGCATCAGGGACTACGCTTCTCCCGAGGATCTGGAGGGCACCGTCTACTGCTCCGGCTACGCCCCCGGTACCGAGTCCGTGGCTCAGTTCGAGGCCGACTACCAGGCCACCTATGGCGAGCCTGTGCCCAACATGTTTGCCCCTCTGGCCTATGACGCCGCCATGCTGATGTGCAATGCCCTGAAGTCCGCTGAGGACGCCGGCCTCACCGCCGGTACCGACGAGTATAAACAGGCCGTCATTGACGCTCTGGCCGCCAACGACGGCACGGAGGGCATCACCGGCTCCTACACCTTCGATCCGTACAACAATCCCATCAAGTCCGCCGCCATGATCCAGCTCCAGGGCGGCGAGGAGAAATTCACCGAGCTGTACTAAGCCCGACGCAAGCCACTGCAGTGCGGGGGGAAGTGCTCCTTCCCCCCGCATTGTCCTTGCATACGGGACAGGCAACACGGACGTCCAATGGGCGTCTCCACGGTGTCCGGACCGTGGGGGCGGCCACTGGCCGTCCGTATCAAAGGTCTCAGCCGGGGCCGGACCAGGCCCCGCCGTCTGAAGAGAAAGAAAGGACGTGACGCACGGATGTCCCTCGTGATCGCCCAAATCATCAACGGGCTCCAGACCGGCTCCATCTTTGCGCTGGTGGCCCTGGGCTACAGCATGGTGTACGGCATCATCCTGCTGCTCAACTTTGCCCACGGCGACATCATTATGGTAGGCGCCTACATGACCTTCTACGCCATTACCACCTTCCACCTCCACCCGCTGCTGTCGGTGGTGTTGGCAGTGGTGGTAAGCACCCTGCTGGGCGTGGTCATCGAGAAGGTAGCCTACACCCCCCTGCGCTCCGCTCCCCGTCTCAGCCTCCTCATTACCGCCATTGGCATCTCCTTCCTGCTGGAAAACGGGGCCCAGCTCATTTTTGGAGCCGACTCCAAGAGCATGGACCCCATGGTCACCGGCAACCTGAGCGTGGGCGGCATTAGTATCAGCTATGCGGCCCTGATCACCATCCTGGTCTCGGTGGCGGCCATGCTTCTGCTCACCTTCCTGGTGCAGGGGACCAAGCTGGGCAAGGCCATGCGGGCCGTGTCCGAGGATATGGGCGCCGCCCAGCTCATGGGCATCAACATCAATAAGACCATCTCCTTCACCTTTGCCGTGGGGTCCGCGCTGGCGGGCATCGGCTCGGTGCTGTACATGTGCGCCTATCCCCAGGCCAGCCCCACCATGGGCTCCATGCTGGGCCTGAAGGCCTTCGTGGCCGCCGTGCTGGGCGGCATCGGCTCCATTCCCGGGGCGGTCATCGGCGGCTTCGCCATCGGCATGGCCGAGGCGCTGGTCTCCGCCGCGGGACTGTCCGTGTGGAAGGACGGCGTGGTTTTTGCCATCCTGATCGTGGTCCTGCTGGTCAAGCCCACGGGCATCCTGGGCCGGCCCATCACGGAAAAGGTTTGAGGAGGTGGGCGACATGAAACAAAAACGCATTTCCATGCCCGTCCGCTATGGGATCAACCTGGTGCTGACTATCGCCCTGTGGGCGGTGCTCTTCGGTCTGATCCGGAGCGGGTCCATCACCAATTACTGGTCCGGCATCCTCGTCACCGTGGGCATCAACATCATTTTGGCCGTCTCCCTGAACATGGCCACCGGCTATCTGGGCCAGCTTCCCCTGGGCCACGCCGGCTTTATGGCGGTGGGCGCCTACACCGGCGGCATCTTTCTCAAGTCCACCCCCGTGGACGAGCTGCTCAAGACGGGCAATACCGCCGGCTGCCTGCCCTATATCGTCGCCGCTCTGCTGCTGTCCGGTATCATGGCGGGTATCTTCGGCCTCATCATCGGCATCCCCGCCCTGCGGCTGAAGGGCGACTATCTGGCCATCATCACCCTGGGCTTCGGCGAGATCATCCGGGTGGTCCTGACCAACATCGACTCGGTGCTGGGCTTCAAGTTTACCTACGGCGCCGCCGGCCTCAAGCGCATCCCCAAGATCTCCAGCTTCACGCTGGTGTTCCTCTGCGTGGCTCTTACCTGCCTGATCATCCACATGGTGATGAAATCCCGCCACGGCCGGGCCATCCTGTCCATCCGGGAGAATGAGATCGCCGCCGAGTCCTGCGGCGTCAACACCACCTATTACAAGGTCATGGCCTTCGTTCTGTCCGCCTTCTTCGCGGGCATCGCCGGCTGCCTGTACGCCGGGTATCTGGGCTCCCTGTACCCCTCTACCTTTAAATTTATGAAGTCCATCGAGATCCTGGTCATGGTGGTGCTGGGCGGCATGGGCTCCATGCTGGGCTCCGTCCTGTCGGCCACGGTGCTTACCATTCTGCCTGAGCTGCTGCGCTCGGTGGCGGACTACCGGATGGTGGCCTACTCCCTGCTGCTGGTGCTGATGATGATCTTCCGCCCCAAGGGCCTCATGGGCACCTATGACTTCTCCCTGTCCCGCATCTTGGAGAAGCTGATGAACGGCGGGACCAGAACGGGAAAGGAGGGGGCTCAGAAATGAGTGCAGCCGCCAATCGACGCATACCCGAGGCCAAGCTGGTGCCGGTGCCCAACCCCAACATCATCCCAGAGCGGGACGTGGACAAGAGCCCCATCCTCGAGTGCCGCCACCTGGGCATCGACTTCGGCGGCCTGACCGCCGTCAACGACTTCAACATGGCCATCGGCCGCACCGAGATCGCCGGCCTGATCGGCCCCAACGGCGCGGGCAAGACCACGGTATTCAATCTGCTGACCAAGGTCTACCACCCCACCCGGGGCACCATCCTGCTGGACGGCCACGACACCGCCGGTCTGAACACCATCCAGGTCAATAAGCTGGGCATCGCCCGCACCTTCCAGAACATCCGCCTGTTCAAGAGCCTGAGCGTGCTGGACAACGTGCTCATCGGCCTGCACAATGAGATGGACTACCGCCTGCCGGCGGCCATCCTCCGTCTGCCGGGCTACTGGCGGGGGGAGAAGATTGCCCGGGAGCGGGCCATGGAGCTGCTGAGCATCTTTGACATGCAGGACCTGGCCGGCCACGAGGCGGGCAGCCTGCCTTACGGCGCCCAGCGGCGGCTGGAGATCGTCCGGGCCCTGGGCACCAACCCGTCCCTGCTGCTGCTAGACGAGCCGGCGGCGGGCATGAATCCCTCCGAGACCAGTGAGCTGATGGACAACATCGTCAAGATCCGGGATACCTTCCAGATCGCCATCATGCTCATCGAGCACGACATGAGCCTGGTCATGGGCATCTGCGAGGGCATCTGCGTGCTTAACTTCGGTCAGGTCATTGCCAAGGGTACCGCCGAGGACATCCAGAACAACCCAGAGGTCATCAAGGCCTACCTGGGCAGCAACAAGGAGGGATGACGCCATGATGCTCAATGTGGAAACCATCAACGTGTACTACGGCGCCATCCACGCCATTAAGGACGTGTCCTTCCACGTGGAGGAGGGGGAGATCGTCACCCTCATCGGCGCCAACGGCGCGGGCAAGTCCACCATCCTCAAGACCATCTCCGGCCTGCTCCACACCAAGACCGGCGGGATGGAATTTCTGGGCAGGCCCCTGGCGGGGATCAAGCCCCACAAGATCGTGGAGATGGGCCTGGCCCATGTGCCCGAGGGGCGCCGGGTGTTCACCCAGATGTCGGTGGAGGAGAACCTGGAGATGGGCGGCTACACCCGGCCCAAGAGTGAGCTGGACGAGAGCATGGAAGTGGTGTACCAGCGCTTCCCCCGCCTGAAGGAGCGGCGCAGACAGGTGGCCGGCACGCTGTCCGGCGGCGAGCAGCAGATGCTGGCCATGGGCCGGGCCATCATGTCCAAGCCCAAGCTGCTGATGCTGGACGAGCCCTCCATGGGTCTGGCCCCCATCCTGGTGGACGAGATCTTCGACATCGTCAAGACCCTCCACGCGGGCGGCACCACCATCCTGCTGGTAGAACAGAACGCACAGATGGCCCTGTCGGTGGCCGACCGGGGCTACGTGCTGGAGACGGGACGCATCGTCACCTCCGGCACCGGCGCCGAGCTCCTGGCCGACGAGGCGGTCAAAAAAGCATACCTGGGCGGCTGACGCCCGTTCGACAGTCCGGCGGGCCGCAGGCCGCCGGACTGTTTGTCTTTGGAGAGGAAGAAAATCCCATGCCCAATTACTTTGCACATCTGACCTTTGGCGCCAGGGTCCTGGCCCACCTCCCGGAGGACCTCCGGACCTCGCTGGAGGGGGAGCGGGCGGCCTTTGATCTGGGCTGCCTGGGCCCCGACCCTCTGTTTTTCTACCATCCTGCCACCGGCAACCCGGCTCGGCGGGAGGGGCTGAAGATGCACAAACGCTCCGCCCTGCCCGCCTTCCGGCGGCTGCGGGCGGCGGTGGAGGAGTGCGTGCCCATGAGCCGGGGCTACGCCGCCGGATTTTTGTGCCATTTGGCGCTGGACAGCGCCTGCCACCCCTATGTGGAGGCCCGGGCCGCCCGGGGGGAGCTGGCCCACCTGGCCATGGAGGCGGAGTTTGACCGGCTGCTGATGGAGCGGGCCGGACTGGACGCCCGGCGGGCGCATTTGCCGCCCCCCGCCGGGGAGGCGGTCTGCAAGGCCGCGGCGCTGGCCTATGGTACGGCGGGACCGGCGGAGTTCCGAAAGGGCTATCTGGCCATGCGGCGGGACACGGCGCTGCTGGCCCGAGTGAGCGGTACCCGGGCCGGTCGGGCGGCCGGCCGGCTGTGTGGGCGCCTCCCAGTCCTGGCGGGGGCCAGAGGAATGATCCTGGAGGCCGTCCCCGCTCCGGCCAGCGCCGAGAGCAGCCGAGTTCTGGGGACGCTGCTGGAGCGGGCGGTCCCGGTGGCGGCAGAACAGATCGGCCGTTTCTTTGCCGCAGTGGAGGAGGGCGCCCCCCTGGACCCCTGGCTGGACCGGGACTTCGGCGGCATGGCCTACCGGAAGACGGAAGCGGCGCCCCAGTCGGCCCCCGCTTGGTAAGGTGAGGGGAGGAGAGAAGCGGATGACATCCCGGTTTGCAGCGGCCGCCGACAGCGCGGCCCTGCTGGAGATTCTGGCGCTCCAGGGGGTTAAGACGGTCTAAGGCGGGGTCACGGTGCCCAACGAGAAGAGCGGGGGGCTCCACCAGGCCATGGGATTCCGGCGGCTGGGGACCTACCGCAGCACAGACTTCCCGTGCGACTGGCGGCGCGATGTGGCCTGGTTTGAGAAGAACATCGCCCCTTATGCCCCCCCCCGCCCCATCGGTTCGGTCCCGGCGGAGCGTCTGGAGGCCATCCTGAAAAAAGCATGAACATGCGCCCGCCCGGTTGAAAGCCGGGCGGGCGCATGTTTTTCTATCCGGGAAGCGCTTCCAGAGCCTCCAGCAGGAAGGTAACGGGCCGGATGCCGTCGGTACAGCATACCACGCTCACCCCGTCCCGCTTCTGCCAGGGGGTAAAGGTGGCCCCGGCGGAGAGGGCCGAGACGCTCCGGTAGACGTCGATCCAGGCCCAGGGGCAGAAGCCCTCCGGCATCTCCGCTCCGCCGGTGTAGAGGAAGGTGTCGCCCTCCTCATAGAAATCGCAGGGCTGAATCCCGTCGGTGAGGTGCTCCTCCGCGAAATCCTCATAGAGCTGTTTGCGGAGCACGGTGATTTTCACATTCTTCATTCCATCCGTTCCTTTCTCCCGGCGGGGGCCGGGTCCGTTTGAAATTCCGTCATGGTGTTCCAGTAGCGCTTGGGCATGTGGGTCATGCGGCATTTGGGATTGCGGCGCTCCTCGATGGCGATGGTATCGTAGAACCGCCGCCACAGCCGCCGGTAGTCCAGCTCGGCCTGGTCGGGGGCGGCCACCTCGAACCGGTCCAGGGGGACGATGGCCCACCGCCCGGGCTGGTAGAAGAGAGCCTCCCGGTGGGTGCGGTCGTAGATGACGAAGCGCTCCCCGGAGTACCGGGCGCAGAAGTGGGGCCGCAGCAGGGGGAGGACCCGGTTTTTGGGCTCGATTTCGGCCACCAGGGCCCCCTCCTGCTGGGAGAAGCGGACAAAGCCGCGCAGCAGGTGGACCTCCCCATTCAGGTGGAGCAGGGCGGTGCGCAGGGCGGCCACCCGGGGATCGGTCAGGTCCCGTACCGCCGCCGGGCCCACGCTGTAGCCCAGCCGGATAAAGTCGTAAAGCCGCCGTTCCTTCTCCGGCATGCAGGTGAGAAAGCCGCGGACCACCCAGCGCTGGGCCTCCAGGCAGATGCGCCGGGCCAGGGAGCGGTAGACCCGCTCGGCGTGCTCCCGGCAGGTCTCCACCGCTCGGTCGGGCCACAGGGTGAGGCGGGGGTCCTCCGCCATGGCGAAGCAGACGGGCAGCTCCCTGCGGACGTAGCTCTCGTAGACGCAGCAGAGGAATCCGGCAAAGCTGCCGTCGTAGGTATACTGAAACTGGGGCCATTGGGACATGGGGCACCTCCTAACCGGTGGGGTCAAACAGGGAGAGCTGCTCCGGGGCGGGGCCTGCCAGGGCGGGCTGCTCCAGCGCCACCAGACGGCGCAGGACGCCGTCCGGGCGCACCCGGCTGAGGCCGGGGAGCATCCGTCCGGAGCAGGTGAGGAAATACTGAGCCCGCTTGAGGACCACGCCCAGCCGCTTGAGTCCCTCGAAGGTGAGGGGCCCCACCCGCCGGGCGGTGAGGATGCGCCGGGCTGAGCGGACGCCGATGCCCGGGACCCGGAGCAGAATCTCATAATCGGCCCGGTTGACCTCCACCGGAAACTGCTCCAGGTGGTTGAGGGCCCAGGAGCATTTGGGGTCCACCCGGGGGTCGAAGTCGGGGTGAGCCTCGTCCAGCAGCTCGGCGGCGGTGAAGTGGTAGTAGCGCAGGAGCCAGTCCGCCTGGTAGAGCCGGTGCTCCCGCAGCAGGGGCGGCTGAAAATCCCGCCGGGCGGGGAGAAGGGCGCTGTCCGACACCGGCAGATAGGCCGAGTAAAAGACCCGCTTGAGCCGGTATTTCTGGTAGAGGGCCTCGGTGAGGCGGAGGATGTGCAGGTCGGTCTCCGGGGTGGCGCCGATGATCATCTGGGTGGACTGGCCCGCCGGGGCGAATCGGGGGGCGCCCCGGTACTGTTTGAGCTCCTGGCTGGAGCGGGCCACCCCGTCCCGGATCTGCCGCATGGGGGACAGGATGGCGTCCCTCTTCTTGTCCGGGGCCAGCAGGGCCAGGCTCTGCTCCGAGGGCAGCTCGATGTTGACGGAGAGCCGGTCGGCCAGCAGGCCCAGCCGCCAGGTCAGCAGCGGGTCCGCCCCGGGGATGGCCTTGGCGTGGATGTACCCGGCGAAGCCGTAGTCCTGCCGGACGATACGCAGAGTCTCGATCATGCGCTCGGTGGTGTAGTCCGGGTTTTTCAGCACGGCGGAGGAGAGGAACAGCCCCTCGATGTAGTTGCGGCGGTAGAACTGAATGGTGAGCTCGGCCAGCTCCCGGGGGGTGAAGGCGGCCCGGGGCACGTCGCTGGATCGGCGGTTGACGCAGTACTGGCAGTCGTAGACGCACACGTTGGTCAGCAGGACCTTGAAAAGGGTGACACAGCGGCCGTCGGCGGAAAAGGAGTGGCAGCACCCTGCCAGCACCGTGGAGCCCAACCGCCCCGGCCGCCCGGCCCGGTCCAGGCCGCTGGAGGTGCAGGCGGCGTCATATTTGGCCGCATCGGTGAGAATGGTCAGCTTGTCCAGCAGCTCCACGGGCTGCGCCCCCTCCAAATAGAACATTTGTACCATTATTATAACTCGAACAGGCGTTTTGTCAAGAGGGAAAAAATGGAGTGCCGGAGGGCGGCCCCGCACTGCGGGGCCGCCCTCCGGCATGTGGGAAAGCGTGGCATGGGGAAGGGAAGGAGGAGGCGGGGTCAAAGGGAAATGACAGTGCCGGTTCGGCCGGCAATGCCGTCCTTGGCTTTTTCCAGCAGTGTGATGAGCGCGGTGCGCCCAGGTTTGGACTCGGCAAACTGGACGGCGGCCTGCACCTTGGGAAGCATGGAGCCGGGGGCGAAGTGCCCCTCGCCCATATAGATCCGGGCCTGGTCGGGAGTCAGGCGGTCCAGCCACTTCTGTTCCGGTTTGCCAAAATGCACCGCCACCTTTTCCACGGCGGTGAGGATGATGAGGCAGTCGGCGTCCAACTGCTGGGCCAGAGTGCAGGAGGCGAAATCCTTGTCGATGACGGCGGCCGCGCCCTTCAAATGGTGTCCCCCGGTCTTAAAAACGGGGATGCCGCCGCCGCCGCAGGCCACCACCACCAGGCCGGCCTCCACCATGTCCCGGATGGACTCGATTTCCACGATGGACTGGGGCCGGGGGGAGGCCACCACCCGGCGGTAGCCCCGGCCGGCGTCCTCGATGACGTCATAGCCCCGCTCGGCCACCATGCGCTCGGCCTCCTCCCGGGTCATAAAGGCCCCGATGGGCTTGGTGGGGTGCCGGAAGGCGGGGTCGTCCGGGTCCACCTCCACCTGGGTCAGCACCGTGGCCACCCCCTTGGAGATGCCCCGGTCCAGCATTTCCTCCCGCAGGCCGTTTTGCAGATCATAGCCGATGTAGCCCTGGCTCATGGCTACGCAGACAGACAGAGGACAGGGAATATACTTGTCAGGGTCAGAGCGGGTCAGCTCGGTCATGGCCTTCTGGATCATCCCCACCTGAGGTCCGTTTCCGTGGGCGATGACCACCTGGTGCCCCTCCTGGATGAGGTCCACGATGGCCCGGGCGGTCTGCTTTACGGCGACCATCTGCTCCGGCAGGTTGCTGCCCAGCGCGTTGCCGCCCAAGGCGATAACGATTCGTTTACCCATATTTCGATAATACCTCCTGTATTGCAGTAAAAACAGACATGACCCGCCCCGGCGCGGTGGAGGGAGGGGCGGGTCATGGATGGAGCAAGAGAAAATTACTTCTGGAACCAGCGGGCGGCGGCGCGCTCTTCCAGGGCCTTCAGGGTGGCCTGGGGGTCCTTTACCTTGGCTAGGAAGATCATGGCCGCGATGACGTAGGGCTTGAAGCTGGCCTCCTGATACAGGGGGGTGCGGTAGCGGTCAAAGACGCTGGCCTCCACCTCGCCGTCCACGCAGGACACGCCGTTGATGTCGGCGGGCAGGCAGTGCAGGTACAGGGCCTTGCCATCCTTGGTGGTCTTCATCAGCTCCTCGGTGCAGCACCAGTCCTTGTGCTGGGCATTTTGGGCCAGAAGCTCCTGCTCCAGGGCCTGGATGCCCGCGCTGTCGCCCTGGGCGTACAGGTCGGTGCGCTTCTCCATGGCGGCGAAGGGGGCCCAGCTCTTGGGGTAGACGATGTCGGCGCCGGCAAAGGCCTCGGCCATGGAGTTGGTCTTGGTGAAGGTGCCGCCGGTCTTGGCGGCGTTGGCCCGGGCCACCGCCTCCACCTCGGGCATGACCTCATACCCCTCGGGGTGGGCCAGCACCACGTCCATGCCGAAGCGGGTCATCAGGCCGATGACGCCCTGGGGCACGCTGAGGGGCTTGCCATAGCTGGGGGAGTAGGCCCAGGTCATGGCTACCTTTTTGCCCTTCAGATTCTCCACGCCGCCGAACGTATGGATGATGTGCAGCATGTCGGCCATGCATTGGGTGGGGTGGTCGATGTCGCACTGGAGGTTCACCAGGGTGGGCTTCTGCTCCAGAACCCCGTCCCGGTGGCCCTCGGTGACGGCGTCCACCACGTCGTGCATGTATTGGTTGCCCTTGCCGATATACATGTCGTCCCGGATGCCGATGACGTCGGCCATGAAGGAGATCATGTTGGCCGTCTCGCGGACGGTCTCGCCGTGGGCGATCTGGCTCTTGCCCTCGTCCAGGTCCTGGACCTCCAGACCCAGCAGGTTGCAGGCGCTGGCAAAGGAGAAACGGGTGCGGGTGGAGTTGTCCCGGAACAGGGAGATGCCCAGACCGGAGTCGAACACCTTGGTGGAGATGTTGTGCTCGCGCATATAGCGCAGGGCGTCGGCCACGGTAAACACGGCTTCCAGCTCGTCGTCGGACTTCTCCCAGGTCAGGAAGAAGTCGCCCTCGTACATCTCCTGGAAGTTGAGCTTGTTGAGCTTGTCAATATACATCTGAAGGGTCTGATCCATAATGGCATTCTCCTTTATTCTTTGTTTAGCGGATGTCGTTGTCGGTGAGGGTGGCGCGGAACTGGGTTGCGTCGCCGGTCTTGTTCTCCTCTTTGTAGAGGCCGGGCACAGCGGCGTACAGGGCGGCGCAGGTCACCAGGTCCTGCTTCCAGGTGATCTCGTTGGGGGCGTGAGCCTGGCTTTCGGCGCCGGGGCCGAAGCCCACGCAGGGAATGCCGTACCGGCCCTGGATGGCCACGCCGTTGGTGGAGAAGGTCCACTTGTCGGTGAGGGGGCGGCCGGCGCGCAGGTGCATGGCGTCCCGGGCGGGATCGGCGTCGGCATGGCCGATGCGCTCCGCGCCGAACAGGGCGTGGTGGGCGTCGGCCAGGGCCTGGACATGGGCGGCGCTGGCCTTGTTGATCCAGGTGGGGAAGTAGCACTCGGTCTCATATACCTCGCCAGTCCAGGAGGGCCGGTCGTACATATACATGGACACGGATACGTCCTGGCCATACTTCTTCACGCTGGGCAGGTCCCGGATCTCCTGGAGACAGGAGTCCCAGGTCTCGCCGGCGGTCATGCGGCGGTCGATGGAGATGGCGCAGGAGTCGGCCACGGCGCAGCGGCTGGGAGAGGTGTAAAAAATCTGAGAGGTGGTGCAGGTGCCCCGGCCCAGGAAGCGGGCGTCCTCGTAGTGCTCGGGGTTGTACTTGGGGTCCAGCATTTTTACCAGGCCCTTGATCTCCACGGTGTCGTCGGCGGGGTTTTCGTTGAGGGCGCGGACATCCTGGAGAATGTCGGCCATCTTGTAGATGGCGTTGTCGCCCCGCTCGGGGGCGGAGCCGTGGCAGGACACGCCCTTCACGTCCACCCGGATCTCCATGCGGCCCCGGTGGCCGCGGTAGATGCCGCCGTCGGTGGGCTCGGTGGAGATGACGAATTCCACCTGCTCCTTCTGGATGCGGTTGGCGGGGAAGAACTGGTTGACGATGTACTGCCAGCACATGCCGTCGCAGTCCTCCTCCTGCACGGAGCCCACCACCATGATCCGGTAGCCGGCGGGGATGAGGCCCAGATCCTTCATGATCTTGGCGCCGTAAACGGCGGAGGCCATGCCGCCCTCCTGGTCGGAGCCGCCGCGGCCGTAGATCACCGCGTCGTCCTCGTAGCCCTCGTAGGGGTCGTGGGTCCAGTTGCCGCGGTTGCCGACGCCCACGGTGTCGATGTGGGAGTCGATGGCGATGATCTTGTCGCCTTCGCCCATCCAGCCGATGACGTTGCCCAGGCCGTCCACTTCCACCTTGTCGTAGCCCAGCTTCTCCATCTCGGATCGGATGCAGGCCACGACCTCCTTCTCCTCGCAGCTCTCGCTGGGATGGGAGATCATGGCGCGGAGGAAACGGTTCATGTCGGCGCTGTAGCCTGCGGCAGCCGCCTTGATTTTCTCAAAGTCCATTTGAAAGCCCTCCATTGATCGTATCAATTTTAATTGTACCACAGATTTATACGGTGGGGTACTCCCCATCCCAGAGCACTTTGCGGAATTTCATGGGGTCGGTGTTGCCCTCGGTGGAGAACAGCAGCACCTGGCTGAAGCGGTCCAGCCCGATGACGTCCCGCAGGTCCCGGTACTCGTCGGTCTCCATCAGAGCGGCGATGAGACCCATGCCCACCGCACCGGACTCGCCGGAGATGACCACCGGGTCCCCCTTCACCGGTACGCCCAGCATCCGCATCCCCCGTGCGCTGACCCAGTCGGGGCAGGAGACAAAGGCGGTGGTGTGGTTGCGCAGGATGTCCCAGGACAGGGTGTTGGGCTCGCCGCAGGCCAACCCGGCCATGATGGTCTGGAGATCGCCCTCCACGATCCGGGGTGCTCCGTCCCCGGCCAGGGCCCCCCGGTAGAGGCAGTCGGCCGCCCGGGCCTCCATCACCACGAACTTGGGAGGATCGTTGGGAAAAAGGTTGGTGTAGTATCCGATGACCGCGCCGGCCAGGGACCCGACTCCCGCCTGGACGAACACGTGGGTGGGCCGGTTGATTCCCATCTGCCGGAGCTGGTCGGCACTCTCGCTGGCCATGGTGCCGTAACCCTGCATGATCCAGGAGGGGATCTCCTCGTAGCCGTCCCAGGCGGTATCCTGCACGATGACGCCGTGCTCGGTCCCCGCGGCCTCTGCGGCGGCCATGCGCACGCACGCGTCGTAGTTGACCGCCTCGATGGTGACGGCGGCGCCCTCGCGGGCGATGTTGTCGAACCGGGCCCGGGAGCTGCCCTTGGGCATATGTACCACGGCCTTCTGCCCCAGCTTGTTGGCCGCCCAGGCCACGCCCCGGCCGTGGTTGCCGTCGGTGGCGGTGAAGAAGGTGGCCTGGCCGAACGCCTGCTTCAGCCGGTCGCTGGTCAGGTAGTCATAGGTCATCTCGGACACGTCCCGGCCCATCTGCTGGGCGATGTAGCGGGCCATGGCGAAGGAGCCGCCCAGCACCTTGAAGGCGTTCAGACCAAACCGGAAGGATTCGTCCTTTACAAACAGCCCGGCCAGCCCCAGGTAGCGGGCCATGCCGTCCAGCCGGGCCAGGGGGGTCACGCTGTACTGGGGAAAGCTGCTGTGGAAAAACCGCGCCTTGGCCACATTGGCCAGGGACATGATCTCCAACTGCCGGTCCCCGCTGGGTGGCATATGGTTGTCGGTCCACCGGATCTGCTCTCTCATGCCGTCGTCTCCTCCCAATCATCATGAGACCTAAAAAATTTTCTGGTTCGTTCTGGCCCTATCATAACACGCCTGCGCCGCAAGTCAAGGGGTGAACTAAAAAATTTTTGTTACACCAAAAAGTTTTTTAGATTTTTGGCAATTTTGACGGATGTTCTTTCCTTGCCTTTGTGTATTTTCGGTGTTAAGCTAGAAGCAACGGAAGCATACGTCCGGACAAAAGGAGGGCCCGACATGTTCACCTTTACGGTAAACGGCAAATCGGTATCCACAGACAAAGAGGAAAAGCTCATCACCTTTTTGCGGGAGGAGCTGCTGCTCACCTCGGTGAAGAACGGCTGTTCCGAGGGCGCGTGCGGCACCTGCACCATCCTCATCGACGGCAAAGCCACAAAGGCCTGTGTCCAGAAGACCTCCAAAATGGAGGGCAGGAGCGTCGTCACCTGCGAGGGCCTCACCGAGCGGGAGAAGGACGTGTACGCCTATGCCTTCACCCACTGCGGCGCGGTCCAGTGCGGCTTCTGCACCCCCGGTATGGTCATGAGCGCCAAGGGCCTGATCGACGCCAGCCCGGACCCCAGCCGGGAGGAGGTCCGCTTCGCCCTGCGCAACAATATCTGCCGCTGCACCGGCTACAAGAAGATCGAGGACGCCGTGCTCCTGGCCGCCCGGATCTTCCGGGAGGGGGAGGCCGTCCCCCACGAGGACTTCTCCGGCCGGGTGGGGGAGAACCTGCCCCGGGTGGACGCTCCGGCCAAGGCTCTGGGCGTGGCCGAGTACACCGACGACATCCACCTGCCGGGCATGCTCCACGGCGGAGCGGTACGCTCGGAGTACCCCAGAGCCATCGTCAAGTCCATTGACACGGCCGAGGCCAGGGCCCTGCCGGGGGTACGGGCGGTGCTCACCGCCGCCGAGCTGCCCGGCCAGGTCAAGGTGGGCCACCTCAAGCGGGACCAGTGGGTGCTGGTGCCGGTGGGGGAGGAGGTCCACTTCTGCGGGGACCCCATCGTCCTCATCGCCGCCGACACGCCCGAGCTCCTCAACCAGGCCCGGGCCCTGGTGAGGATCGAATACGAGGTGCTCCAGCCGGTGCTCTCCATCCAGGAGGCCATGGCCCCCGGCGCTCCGCAGATCCAGCCCGACGGCAATCTGCTCACCCACGAGCATCTGGTTCGCGGCAACGCCGAGGAGAAGCTGAGGCAGTCCAAATATGTGGTGACCCGGAAATACCACACCCCTCCCACCGAGCACGCCTTTCTGGAGCCGGAGTGCGCCGTGGCCGCGCCGGAGAAGGGCGGGGTGGTGATCTGGTCCGCCGACCAGGGCATCTACCAGACCAAGCGGGAGTGCGCCGACGCCACCGGCCTCAACCCCGACCTGGTGCGGGTGGCGGCCAAGTCCGTGGGCGGGGGCTTCGGCGGCAAGGAGGACATGTCCGTCCAGCACCACGCCGCCATCCTGGCCCTGCTGACCCAGCGGCCGGTCAAGGTCTGCTGGAGCCGCAAGGAGTCCATGCTCTGCCACCCCAAGCGCCACGGCTTTGAGATGGAGATCACCACCGGCTGCGACGAAAACGGCATTCTGACCGCCATGAAGGCCGTCCTGCTCACCGATACGGGAGCCTTCGCCTCCCTGGGCGGACCGGTGCTCCAGCGGGCCTGCACCCACGCCGCCGGGCCCTATAACTACCAGGACATCGACATCGACGGCAAGGCCTACTACACCAACAATCCCCCCTGCGGAGCCTTCCGGGGCTTCGGCGTCACCCAGAGCGTCTTTGCCGCCGAGTGCAACCTGAACCTGCTGGCCGAGCAGGTGGGCATCTCCCCCTTTGAGATCCGCTACCGCAACGCCATCCGACCCGGTCAGACCCTCCCCAACGGACAGATCGCCGACGCGGGCACCGCCCTGGTGGAGACGCTAGACGCCGTGCGGCCCTACTACGAGGCCAACCCCAAGGCGGGCATCGCCTGCGCCATGAAGAATTCCGGCCTGGGCGTGGGCATCCCCGACACCGGCCGCTGTACCCTCCACGTGGAGAAGGGCGCGGTCCATATCCGCACCTCCGCCGCCTGCATCGGCCAGGGCATGGGCACCGTCACCTGCCAGATCGTCTGCGAGACCACCGGCCTGCCCCCGGAGCAGGTGGTGTGGGATGCCCCCGACACCTCCATCGCCCCCAACTCGGGCAACACCACCGCCTCCCGGCAGACCCTGTTTACCGGTGAGGCCACCCGCCGCGCCGCCGTGGAGCTCAGCGCCGCTCTGGCCGGAGGGCGCACTCTGGCCGACGTGGAGGGAGTGGACTTCCACGCCGAATACACCGGCATCACCGACAAGCTGGGCTCCCCCAAGGAGCACCCCGTCAGCCACATCGCCTATGGCTACGCCACCCATCTGGTGGAGCTGGACGCCGAGGGGAAGGTGGCGCGGGTGATCGCCGCCCACGACGTGGGCCGGGCAGTCAACCCGGTCAGCGTGGAGGGCCAGATCGAAGGGGGCGTGGTCATGAGCCTGGGCTACTCCCTCACCGAGGATTTTCCGCTGGAGAACGGCCGCCCCAAGGCGGTGTACGCCTCCCTGGGCCTTTTCCGGGCCAACCAGACTCCACCGGTGCAGGCGGTCATCGTGGAGAAGAACCACGACCCGCTGGCCTGCGGCGCCAAGGGCATCGGGGAGATCTGCTCCATCCCCACCCCGCCGGCGGTACAGCTTGCCTATTACCATTACGACGGGAACTTCCGCACCGCCCTCCCCCTGGAGGACACCCCCTACCGCAAAAAGAAGGCGTGAGAAACGGGCCTCTCCCAAGCTTGGGAGAGGCCCGGCAGCCTGTCAAAAAAGCCACGCTTTTGCGGAAACCTTTCGATGGACCGGTGGAAGATAGCTTCCAGCTTTCCTTTTTATGTTCCCTTTGTCAACTATAACTTTACACTAGCCAGAATGAAATAGTCTAAATCCTCAGTAAGATTAATGCATTCAGGCTATATCATTCAAAAAGAAACGGTAAAACGGTGAGGGAAAGCTTGGCTGCAAGCTTGGCTGCAAGCTTGGCTGCGGGGGAAGTTTCACTTGTGAAGAAGCGGTTAAAAGGTATATAGTAAAAGTAATTGAAATAAAAAATATGTCAGGGAGGGCAAAACCAGACATGGAAGAAAAACGGGAAGAGCTGTTCACACAGCTCTGGGAGGCTCAGGATGAGGCCTACGACCTGATGTGTGAGTATGATTCGCTGCCTTACCACTACGGCGAGAACATCCTTTACCAGGCCGAGGGCCATATCATCGACCTCATTGCCGTCTATCCCGGTATCACCATTACCGATTTAGGAAATATCTTGAAGAAGACGGCCAGCGCCTGCTCACAGATCGTACGGAGGTTGAAGGAAAAAGGCTGGGCGGAGCAGACCCGAAATCGGGACAACAACCGGCAGTTCAACCTGAAGCTGACTGAGAGCGGCATGAAGGTCTATGAGGACCACCAGAAGTTTAGCCATTTTTGTCAGAAGGAGACTTATGAGCTGCTGATTGATTTGACCGACGAGGAGCTGGAGCATCACGTAAAGGTGCAGCGGCGGCCCAACCAGGCATATCAGGGAGACGTGCGACGGAGTCGGGAGAAATTTCTCACGGTGGAGGAAAAATAGAGTTTGATGAAAGGCAGAAATAGGGTATACTGCAATATTAAGCAGTTGAACCATAAAATGGACATATTTGGAATCTAACAAAGCCATCCAAACGAAGGACGGCAAAAAGGCCGGACAGCTTTTGCTGTCTGGCCTTTTGTTTTTTCGAGATATTTATTCCCAATTTGCTATACAAATTCTACAAAATCAAAAAAAGCTTTTTGGCGAAAGTACAGAAACTGTCAAAATGTCACAAAAACTGACTTGATGTTTTAGTGTTTTGTGGTATTATGATCATACTTTAAAATTTAGCATCTTAACTATAAATGAGCTGAAGCATAACGGAGGGCTAGCCCTTCGTTATGGGACGCTGTAGCGTCCCATAACAATACCTGTCAAAACGTGAAATAAAAGTGGGCCCGCTTTTATTGATATTGAACGAGGAACCAAAGGAGGAAACCCAATATGGCAAGTAGTGGAGGATCCACCAAACAACTCAAGCAGGTGCTGGGCTTCTGGGACCTGATGGGTGCGTCGATTGGTCAGATCATTGGAGCCGGTATTATGACTTTGCTGGGCTCCGCCCTCGCGATGACGGGCCGTTCTGTTCCCCTGGCTTTGGGTGTCGCAGCCCTTATCACCATTGCTCAGTTCCTGCCCATGCTGTTCATTTCTGGCACGGTCCGTCTCCGAGGCGGTCGTTATACTATGGTGGCCATGCTGGCCGGCGAGAAGCTGGCGGGTGCCTACAGTATCATCTATATCTTCTCAAACCTGTCTCTTTCCATGTACGCTCTGTCGTTCGCCAGCTATTTTGTGTCACTATTCGGTATAGGCAACGAGAAAATCATCGCCCTGGTCCTGCTGACCCTGTTCATGGTTCTAAACTGCCTAGGTATCGACAAGTTCGCCAAGGTGCAGAACATTATTGTGGCCTGCCTGATTATCGCCCTGGGTCTGTTCGCTGCAGTGGGTGTAACCAAGATTGCTCCGGGCTATTTCGCGCCCGAGACCTTTATGACCGACGGCATGCTGGGTCTGCTCCAGGCTGGCGGCCTGCTCTCCTTCGCCACCGGCGGTGCCACCTGCATCATCGACCTGTCTGCCGAGGCGAAGAACCCCACCCGTGACATCCCCCTGGTCATCATAACCTCCACCCTGGCGGTTGCCGCCCTGTATGCCGTGATTGGCGTGGTAGCTGGCGGCGTCCTGCCACTGCAGCAGGTGGCCGGTCAGAACCTGTCCCTAGTGGCCAAGACCATCCTGGCCAAGCCCCTGTACGTGTTCTTCATGGTGTGCGGCGCTGGCTTCGCTCTGGTCTCCACCCTGAACTCTCAGATGGCCTGGGCCCCCAAGCCCACCATGCAGGCCTGCGACGACGGCTGGCTCCCCGCCGGTCTGGCCAAGCTGAACAAGCACAATTCCCCCGTCATTATCTTGGGCGTCCTCTATGTCATCGCCTTCATCTGCATCAGTACCGGACTGAGCGTCTCCGTGCTGGGCAACATGTGCTTGGTCGCCGGCAACGCCACCATCCTGATGATTTGCGCCTTCACCTGGAAGCTGCCCAAGGTCTGCCCCGAGTATTGGGCTGATTCCAAGTTCAAGTGCAGCGACGGTATGCTGAAGCTGGTCTCAGTCATCGGCACTCTCGGTTGCGCCTTCAACATCTGGCTCAACTTCACCCGCCTAAGCCGTACCCTTCAGATCATTAACTTGGTGGTCATTTTCGTCGCCCTAGTCTTCGGTGCGGTCCGCAGTAAGCACGCCCACATGGAGATTAGCTACGAAAAAGCTTGATTTTCCGAAGAAAACCGTAAAACTGTTTGAAAGGACTTGGGGAATCCCCCTAAAACAGTGGAGGGTCGGCCGTCCAACCGGCCCTCCACTTCCCCTGTCTGGAAATCTCAGGCCGGACTCGGTTTGATGCTTGGAGAAGGACAAACGAGGCAAAACCGGCAACACACAAGGAGGGCGTTTCCCTTGGATATCGTAAAACTGTTGATCGTCTTTGCCATCATCATCGTGGTGATGTGGCTGAAAAAGCCGCTGCTGGTGGCGGTAGCGGTGGCCACTGTCGGTACCATCCTCATTTATCAATTGCCCCTAAACGCGGCCTGGGCAGCCATTGGAAAGGGAGCCACCGGCTGGAGTACCATTGAGGCGCTGTTGGTGTTCTACGCCATCACCTTCCTCCAAAGAATGATGGAGAAGCGCAAGAACCTAAGTAACTGTCAGGTGGCCCTCAACGGGATATTCAACAATCGGCGCATCAACACTTCGGTGGCCCCCTTCTTGCTGGGCTGTCTCCCTGCGGCCAGCACCGTGCTCATCTGTGGTCCTATCGTCCGGGACAGCGTGGGAGATTACCTGTCCACCCCGGAGAAGGCTGCTGTTACCTCTTACTTCCGGCACATTTCCGAGAGCTTCCTTCCTACATATACCACGATCTTCATTGCTGTGGGACTCACCAACGGCGCGGTGACGGTCAGCAGTTTTGTACTGGCCATGCTGCCTATGGTGGCGGCCCTATTTATCACTGGATATGTGGTTTATCTGCGGCGGATACCCAAGGATACTGATCTAATCCCCGACAAGCCCAAGAGCTATTACTGGAAGCTGCTGGCCAAGAGCATCTGGGCCATCGTGCTAGCCATTGTTATCATCCTGATTTTTAAGCTGCCGGTAGAGGTGGCGGTGCTCATCTGCATCATCATCAATATTTTTGCCAACAAATTTAGCTTTGCCGAACTTAGACCCTTCTTCCGCACTGCCTTTGAGGGAAAGCTCATCCTCAGTACCTGGCTGGTGATGATCTTCAAGGAGGTTCTGGCGGCGACTGGTGTCATCGCCAAGCTGCCGGAGTTCTTTGCTACCTTGCCTATCCCTACCTTCCTGGTCTTTGCCCTTATCTTTTTCTTCGGTTCCATCGTGGCGGGCAGTCAGGCCATCATCGTGTTGGCC
Organism: Intestinimonas sp. UBA1698; assembly: GCF_002320075.1. NCBI lineage: Bacteria > Bacillati > Bacillota > Clostridia > Eubacteriales > Intestinimonas > Intestinimonas sp. UBA1698. Next base: position 22,127 of record NZ_DCJO01000005.1, read on the forward strand.
ATGCCCATGGCGATGGCTTCCCTCAACGGCGGACCGGCCCTGGCATTATTCATCCTACTCATGTGCATGAACTACGTGGCCATGCAGATCTCTCCGGTTCACATCTGCCTAACCCTCTGTGCCGAGGACTACAACGTGCCGCTGGGCTCCATGGCTATGAAGACCATGCCCATGGTCGCCGTCTTTACCATCCTTGCCTTCGCCTATTATTTCCTTCTGTCCGCCTTCGGTTTATGACATAAAGAAATCTTGTATAGTTGCCGTTAAGGTAACATAACCCACTTAATAGTAAAGGCACTAAATAGTGTAATACAAGAAATAGAAAGGAACGAGCATCATGAAATACGATTTCACTTCCATCATGGACCGCCATGGAAAAGACTCCATCGCTGTGGACAACATCCCTATCCCCGGCGTTGAGGTCAAAGAGGGCTTTGATAAGATCCCCATGTGGGTGGCCGACATGAACTTCCCAACTGTCCCTACCATCCCAGAGACCATTATCGAACGTACCAAGCACCCCGCTTTCGGCTATTTTCGTCCAACCGACGAGTACTATGACTCCATCATTAAGTGGCATGAGACCCGCAATGGGGTCACAGGCCTGACTAAGGAGTGCGTTGGCTATGAGAACGGCGTGCTGGGTGGTGTCATCAGCGCCCTGAACGTATTCTGCTCTAAGGGTGACAACGTGTTGCTCCACTCCCCGACCTACATCGGTTTTACAGGCTGCATTACGAACAACGGCTACCACATCGTCCACTCTCTCCTGAAGCGGGACGAGCAGGGCATTTGGCGCATGGATTTTGAGGACATGGAGAAGAAGATTGTGGAGAACAAGATCCACGCTACCATCTTTTGTTCCCCCCACAATCCCTGCGGTCGTGTCTGGGAGAAGTGGGAAGTGGAGAAGGCCATGGAGATCTACAAGAAGCATGACGTATATGTCATATCCGATGAAATCTGGTCTGATTTGATCCTGGATGGCTATAGGCATGTGCCTACCCAGAGCGTGTCTGAAGACGCCCGGCAGCGTACCGTAGCTATCTACGCTCCCTCCAAGACGTTCAACCTGGCTGGTCTGGTGGGCTCCTACCGCATCGTCTACAACAAGTGGATCCGAGAGCGCATAGAAAAAGAGACCTCTCTGTCCCATTACAACTCCATGAATGTGCTGTCGATGCATGCCCTTATCGGGGCCTATAAGCCTGAAGGTTACAAGTGGGTGGACGAGCTGTGTCAGGTTCTGACCGAAAACGTGGATTATGCCTACGATTACATCACCAGACACTTTGAGGGTGTGGCAGTGTCCAAGCCTCAGGGCACCTATATGCTATACTTAGACTGCACCAAATGGTGTGAGGCCCACGGCAAGACCATCGACGAGCTTCAGAAGGCCGGCGTAGCTGTGGGTGTCATCTGGCAGGATGGCCGCCCCTTCCATGGCCCCAACTCCATTCGGATGAATCTGGCCCTGCCCCTCAGCCGCGTCCAGGAGGCATTTGACCGGCTGGACAAGTATGTGTTCAACGCCTGTGATCCCCTGTGATTTTTAGAAAGGAGTTTTCACCATGTCTAAGCTCACTGTAGGCGGGAAACTGCCCGACTTTACCTATGATACCCCCTTTGCTTCCGGCGTGTCCATTGCCGATACCGCCAGGAAGGTAGGTGGCAAGACGGCCCTGGTTTTCCTGCGCTACTATGGTTGTACCCTGTGCCAGTACGACATCCACGAATTTGCCATCCAGCACGATAAGATTGCCGACACTGGCGGTCAGATGCTGGTGGTGCTCCAGTCCGACCCGGCTAAGCTGTCGGCCCAGCTCAAACCCGGCGACCTGCCTTTCAACATCGTCTGCGATCCTGACCAGAAGCTCTACAAGAGGTTCGAAATTGCCGCCGCCCCATCCAAGGAGGCCATGATCGACGCAAAGGCCGTGGGGAAGATTGCCAAGGCCAAGGCGAAGGGCTTCAAACATGGCGACTACGAGGGGGAAGAGCTCCAACTCCCCGCCGCCTTCGTGGTGGAACCCGACCTGACTTTGACCTACGCCCACTATGGCAAGTCTGTAGGTGATGTGCCCGATTCCACCGATCTTGCGGAGCTTTTGAAGTAAGCGTTCTAGAGTGTAAAACCTTTATTACCTTTTCTCAGGTAAGGCCCCCGGCCGGATAACGGCCGAGGGTCTTACTGTTTTGGAAGCTCTATGTGTGATCTCTGTGAAAAGGCAAAGCTTTCTTACTTGCCCTCATCAACCTCTAAATTAGGCCTTGTTTGAAAAAGATATGTGCCTTTGTCCCATTGTTCCGTCGCCTCCGTGCACCGGCGCATGGGCTCACGCCCAAAGCACAGGACAGAATGGTACACCAGCGTGTCGGATATGCATACATCCACATACTTTTCTCCCCATTGGAAAATGCGCTTGCCTTGGGCCTTTTTCGCTGTTGCCATATCTAAGACGCAGACCTCTTTGTTTAAGGTTCAGCTTGCCAACTATAACTTTACACCAAGCGAAGAGATACCTCCCCGTTTCCTATGGGAAGAAGTTGGGATTGACATAGACAAGGGGATCGCCGGACGGCGCGGGCAGGCTGAGGACAAGGGGGACGCTGGAGAGGGGAAGGTCCCGGCGGGGTGAGGAAGACATTGCCCACAGGGCAGGTCAGAACCTCCGCCGGAAGCATCCGATCACGCCGGAGCCCTTCCCTTGCCGACATCGCTGCCGCCCTCCTTGTGGGGCTTTACCGCACCAGGTAGCCGTAGTCGGCCCGCACCGCCTGGATCAGGGCCCGCACGTCCGCGGGCAGGCCGCAGGCCGGGTCGGCGGCGTCGTACTCGGCCACCCGGCCGTCCAGGCGCACCAGACAGGTCCCGCTGCCGTCCCCATAGGGAAGGAAGCCCTCATTTTCACTGTGGTCAAAGTCCTCCCGGCTCCAGAACAGGGTGAATTTATCCCGGTAGGGCCGGGAGTCGTAGGGGCAGAAGGTGGCGCAGTTGCCGCATTCGTTGCACATGCCGTCCACGTGGACGATCTGCCGCTGCCGCTTGCCCGGCACCGCCACCGCCACGTTGGCCCGGTTGGGACAGACCTCGGCGCAGGTTTCACACACCGTGGCGCAGCCCAGACAGCGGCTGTCGCCGCAGGTGCTGCAGTCGGCGCACAGATCCCCCCGCCCGGCCAGGGGAGCCTGATGGTCGGGGCCGATGTTGGCCCCGGCGTATTTACCAAGGTCCAGGGAGACGATGGCGCCGGCGGCCCGGGCGGCGTCGGCGATGGCCTCCACCACTGTGGCGGGGCCCCGTCTGGTATCGCCCACGGCAAAAACACCGGGGACGCTGGTCTGCATGGTCTCATCCACCACCGGGCGGCCCTTCTGATCCAGGGCAAGGCCGTTGGCGGCCAGGAACGCGCCGTCCACCTGCTCGCCCACGGCGGCGATGACGGCGGAGGCGGGGACGGTCCGGGTCTTGCCGGTGGCCACCGGCGAGCGGCGGCCCGACGCATCGGGGGCGCCCAGCTCCATCACCCGGCAGGTCAGGACTCCGTCCTTCACCCCCACAGGGGAGAGCAGCTCCAGGAACTCCACCCCGTCGGCCAGGGCCAGGGCCAGCTCCTCCTCGTCGGCGGGCATGTAGCGCCGGGTACGGCGGTAGACCAGCCGGACATGCTCCACGCCAGGGATGCGCCTGGCAGCCCGGGCGGCGTCCATAGCGGTGTTTCCGCCCCCGATGACCACCACGTCGGCTCCCAGGTCCAGGGAGGCCGGGTCGGACTTGGCCTGCTCCAGGAACGCGAGGACACCGCGCTCCTCGCCGTACTCCAGCCCGGCGGAGCCCGGCTTCCAGGCCCCGGTGGCGAAGATGACGTGGGTGAAGCCCTGGGCCTTCAGCGCGTCGGCGGACTGTACGTCCACACCCAGGGCAAATTTGGCCCCCATGGCCCGGCACAGGGCCACATCCCTGTCAATGGCCTCGTCCGAGATGCGGAACCCGGGGATGACGTGGCGGACGATGCCGCCCAGGGCCTGTCTGCGCTCAAAGACGGTGACGTCGATTCCCTCCCGGGCCAGGAAAAAGGCGGCGGCCAGGCCGGCCGGTCCACCGCCCACCACGGCCACCCGCTTGCCGGGGACCGGGGCTTTGGGGTGCAGCCTGGGCAGCAGGGCGTCATAGCCGCCCCGGGCGGCCTGCAGCTTCACGTCCCGGATGTGGACCGACTCCTCGTAGTAATTGCGCATGCACTTGTCCGCGCAGTGGTGGGGGCAGATGGTGCCGGTGATGAAGGGCAGGGCGTTGCGCTGGAGGATGATTTCCAGGGCTCGTTCGTGGTCGCCCGCCCCGGCGGCCATCAGATAGGCGGGGATATCCTGCTCAATGGGGCAGCCGCCCCGGCAGGGGGCTTCGAAGCAGTCGATGAGGGGCACCTTCCGGCCGTTCTTCCGGTCGGGCAGGGGCTTGATGGGCTTGCGGCAGGAGGACCCGGTGCGGGCCGCCTCTGCCAGGGCGGCCACCTTGGCGGCGTCCACGCCGGAGAAGGGAGAAGTGCCGCAGTCCATCAGCTCTCCGCCGATCTGGCTCAGGCGCTGGTAGCCGCCGGGCTTGAGGATGGTGGTGGCCATGGTGATGGGCCAGATGCCCGCGTCGAACAGGCCCCGGATGTTGGCAGCGTCGGCCCCGCCGGAGTAGGAGATGCGCAGCCCGCCGTCAAACTCCGCGGCGATGCGCTGGGCCAGGGAGAGGGTGAGGGGGTACAGGGGCCGGCCGGACATATACATCTCCTGGCTGGGCAGTTCTCCTGCCGCCACGTCCACCGGGAAGGTGTTGGTCAGCTTGACGCCGAACTCCAGACCTCGCGCCCGGGTCAGGGCGGTGAGGCGGCGGAACATGGGCACCGCGTCGGCCCACTGGAGGTCCTCCACAAAATGGTGGTCGTCAAAGGCCACGTAGTCGAAACCCAGGTCGTCCAGGGTCCTGCGGGCAAATTCGTAACCCAGCAGGGTGGGGTTGCACTTGACATAGGTGTTGAGCCCCTTCTCGGTGATGAGATGGGTGGCGATGCGCTCGATCTCGTCGGGGGGACAGCCGTGGAGGGTGGACTCGGTAATGGAGGCGGACACCTTGGGGGAGATGGCCTTCACGTAGGCCGCGTCCACCTTCTGGAACCGGTCCAGATGGGCCAGGGTCCAGTCCATACAGGCGTTCCACACAGGAGAGGCGGAGGCGTCCTTCATGCCCTCGATGTAGGCGTCGATCTTCTCGCTGCGGATGCCGGCCAGGTCGTAGCCCACCGACATGTTAAACACAAAGCCGTCCGGGTCGCCCAGGCCCAGCTCTCTGGCCAGCAGCTTGCAGGCGAACCACGCCTTGACGTACTCGTCGTAGGCCTGGGGCACGGTGAGCTCGGTGGACCACTCGCAGTTGTAGCACTCGTCCTCCGCCGTGATGCAGGGCTTGGCCACGCACTTGCTCAGCTCCTCGCCGTCCATGATCTGGACGGTCTTGAGCTCAAAAAAGCGACTTCCGGCGGCGTAGGCCGCTACCAGGTTCTGGGCAAGCTGGGTGTGGGGGCCGGCGGCGGGGCCGTAGGGGGACTCGATCTTCTCGGTAAAGATGGGCAGGGCCTGACCGTTGGTGTGGCGGACCAGCTTGGTGACGCCGAACACGCTGCCGTGGGCGCGGTATTCGGTCAGAATCCAGTCCATGAGCCGACCGAAGGGGATGGGACGCATGATGTCGCTCATAGGATGTTCCTCCTTTTGATGAAAAAGACGATAAAACTCAGTAGGCGCGGTGGTTCAGCTCACCCCAGAGCTTTTTACTCTGCTCCATGGTCCAAGCGTTGACAGCCTCCTCGTCCAGGTTCACAAATTCCCGGTCCCGGTAGACCACCTTGCCGTTGATGACGGTGGTGCGGCAGTTCTTGCCCATCATGCCGAAGAGCATGTGACCGTCCAGGTTCTCCTCCGAGAAGGGGGTGAAGGGCTTGTAATCCATGACGATCACGTCGGCGGCGGCCCCGGGCTTCAGCACGCCCAGGGGTTTTTGGAAGAAACGGGCGGCGATTTTGGCGTTGTTTTGGAAGAGCATCTCCATGGCCTCGCACCAGCCCACATTGGGCAGGCAGGCGTTGTGCCGCTGGATGAGGAGGAAGACCTTCAGGCTCTCCAGCATGTCGTGGGTGTAGGCGTCGGTGCCCATGCCCACCAGAATGCCCTTCTGCATCATCTGGAGCACCGGGGAGCAGCCCACGGCGTTGCCCATGTTGGACTCCGGATTGTTGACCACCATGGTGCCCGTCTCCCGTAGGATGTCCAGCTCGGCGGGGGAGAGGTGGATGCAGTGGCCCAGCAGGGTCTTTTCCCCCAAAATGCCGTTGTAGAGCAGCCGGTTCACCGGACGGCAGCCGTACTTGCGCAGGGAGTCGTACACGTCGTTCATGCCCTCGGCCACGTGGATGTGGAAGCCGGTCATGCCGTCGTTGGCCGCCACCATCTTCTCAAAGGTCCGGTCCGAGAGGGTGAACAGGGCGTGGCCGCCGAACATGGCGCGGATCATGTCGTCGTCCTGCTCCCTGCACCATCTGGCAAAGTCGGCGTTCTCCCGGATGGCCTCGCTGCACTTCTCCATGCCGTCCCGCTCGCTGACCTCGTAGCACAGGCTGACCCGGATGCCCACCTCCCGACACACATCCTGGATGGCGAACAGGGAACCGGGAATCTCCCGGAAGGAGGCGTGGTGGTCAAAGATGGTGGTGACGCCGTCCCGGATGCAGTCCAGCACCGTGGCGTAGGCGCAGGCCCGGGTGCCGTCCAGGGTCAGATGGCGGTCGATGTTCCACCAGGTGCCCTCCAGCACCTCCAGGAAGTTGGTGGGGTGATTGCCCGTGATGGCCAGGCCCCGGGCCAGGCCGCTGTAGATGTGGGTGTGGGCATTGATGAGGCCCGGCAGAATGATCTGCCCCCGGGCGTCCACAAATTCCGCAGCCGGGTACTTGGCCTTCATGTCGGCCAGGGACCCTACCTCTTGGACGGTGTCGCCGTCGATGACCACCGCTCCGTCGGGCAGGTAGGGACGCTCCTCGTCCCGGGTGAACAGTTTGCCGTTGCCGATCAGCAGCATAGCGTCGTCCTCCTTTTGCATCAGTCTTACCGATGGGTTTCTGGAACAGCCGGATATAAAAAACGCGCGCGGACTGAAGCTCTTCCTTCAGCCCGTGCGCAAAGCACTCCGTTGCAGCCATGATTCCGATGCAGTTTTGGCGGATATCCACAGGAATCTTCCACCTGTCGCCTTCATTTTACCACAGGGCTCAGAGAAACGCAACCCGCTTTTTAGTTAAACTAAAAAATTTTTAGGCCATACAATTTTTGTTGAAATTCTGCCGATTTGTGATATGCTAAAAGGAGGAAGAAAGAAATGGAGGAAAGGCCCCATGCTGAGTGCATCAACGCTGCAGTTTCTGTTCCAGTTGGCCAAGGGGATCTCCAGGCAGTTCGGGCCCAACTGCGAGGTGGTGGTCCACGACCTGGACTCCAACGACCCCAACAGCTCCATCGTCGCCATTGAAAACGGCCATGTCACGGGACGGAAGGTGGGGGACGGCCCCTCTCATGTGGTGCTGGAGGCCCTGCGCAGCGGCAGGGAGAACCTGACCGACCATCTGAGCTACCTGACCCGCACCAAGGACGGCAAGATCCTCAAGTCCAGCACCATCTATGTCCGGGACGACGACGGCGAGGCCATCGGTATTTTCGCCATCAACTACGACATCACCCTCATGCTGGCCATGGAGGAGAATCTGAAGCAGTTCACCGCCACCGACCAGGACCAGCGGGAACCGGAGCGCATTTCCCGCAACGTGGGGGACCTGCTGGATGAGCTCATCGAGCAGAGCGTCAAGATCGTGGGCAAGCCGGTGGCCCTGATGACCAAGGAGGACAAGGTCAAGGCCATCCAGTTCCTCAACGAGACGGGGGCCTTTCTCATCACCAAGTCAGGCGACAAGGTGTGCAGGTTCTTCGGTATCTCCAAGTATACCTTATATAGTTATATCGACGAGGCCAAGGAGTAGGGAAAACGGCGCGGCGGTCCATGGGGGCCGCCGCGCCGCTCTGCGAGGATGCGTGCGATTGTGTTGACAGAATATGTTATACTAAAATAGATGAAGTATGCCCCCACACCTGCTGCAAAGGAGTATGGAAAAAATGAGCGAACGTTATGACGTGGCCATCATTGGCTGCGGCGAGGCCGGGATCTATGCGGGCTACGAGCTGGCGCGGCTGCGCCCCGAGCTGAAGGTGGTGGTGCTGGAGCAGGGCCGCGACATCTACCGCCGGAGCTGTCCCATCGTAGCGGGCAGGGTGAAGGACTGCATCCAGTGCAAGGTGTGCGACACCATGTGCGGCTTTGGCGGCGCCGGGGCCTTCTCCGACGGGAAGTTCAATTTCACCACCGCCTTCGGCGGCTGGCTTACCGATTTCATGCCCGCCAAGGAGGTCATGGACCTCATCGGGTATGTGGATTCCATCAACGTGGGGCACGGGGCCACGGAGGAGATGTACTCCACCGACACTCCCGAGGCCCGGGCGCTGGAGAAAAGGGCCCTGGAGTTCGACCTGCACCTGCTCCAGGCCAAGGTCAAGCATCTGGGGACGGAAAAGAATCTGGTCATCCTCCAGAACATCTATGAGGACCTGCGGCAGCGGGTGGAGTTCCGGTTCAACACCGCCGTGCGGGGCATCCGGCGGGCGGAGAAGGGCTACCGCCTGGAGCTGGAGGGCGGGGCGGAGGTGTCCTGCGGCTGGCTCATCGCCGCGCCCGGCCGCTCCGGCGCCGAGTGGTTCGCCAACCAGTGCAAGGATCTGGGTATCGCCCTCATCAACAACCAGGTGGACATCGGCGTGCGGGTGGAGCTGCCCGCCCGGGTCTTCGAGCACATCACCGACGTGGTGTACGAGTCCAAACTGGTCTACCGCACCAAGCAGTACGGGGACCAGGTGCGCACCTTCTGCATGAATCCCTACGGCCATGTGGTGGCGGAGAACGTGGAGGGCATCAACACCGTCAACGGCCACTCCTATGCCGACCCGGCCCTCCAGAGCGAGAACACCAACTTCGCACTGCTGGTGTCCAACCGCTTCACCGAGCCCTTTAACGAGCCCTACCGCTACGGCAAGCACATCGCCTCCCTGTCCAACATGCTGGCCGGCGGCGTGCTGGTCCAGCGCTTTGGGGACCTGGTGAAGGGGGTGCGGACCAACGACCACCGCATGAGTAAGTCCTTTACCCGGCCGACCCTGACCGCCGCCGTGCCCGGCGATCTGTCCCTGGCTCTGCCCAAGCGGCAGTTGGACGACATAATCGAGATGATCTACCAGTTGGACAAGCTGGCCCCCGGCACCGCCAACTACGATACTCTGCTCTATGGCGCAGAGGTCAAGTTCTACTCCTCCCGGCTGTCCCTGAGCTCCGAGCTGGAGACCGAGCTGCCGGGCATGTTCGCCGTGGGCGACGGCGCCGGCATCACCCGCGGCCTGGCTCAGGCAGGAGCGTCCGGAGTAAAGGTGGCGCGGGTGATCGCGGACCGGCTGGGAGCGCAGCGCTGAGATGCAAACGGTCACGCGCCGCCCGGCCCTGGGCGGCGCGGTTTCCTTTTTACAGCCGTTATTCATCACCATATGCACCGGCATAATGTAACGAATTTGTAAAGAATGCAGGTTCCACAAGGGTTTTCCACATTGTCCACAGGGTTTTCCACAGACGGTTATGTCAACTTCAACGCGGCTCATATACAGAAATAGTTGACATAAGAGGATGTCAAGAGGAAATTGACGCGCAACTTACACAAATTTTTCTATGAACCCCTAAAGGGTCCGGAGGGAGCTTTATGTCTGATCTCATCGCCGCCATCTCCACTGCCCCGGTGCCCGCCGCCATCGGCATCCTGCGCCTGTCCGGGCCGGGGGCCCTGGAGGCGGTGGACCGGGTATTCCGCGCCGCCCGGGGCGGACCTATGGCCGCCGCGCCCGACCGCAAGCTGGTCTACGGCACGCTGCTGGACGGGCAGGGCAGCCCCATCGACCAGGTGCTGGCCACCGTCTCCCGGGGGCCCAACAGCTACACGGGGGAGGACACGGCCGAGCTCCAGTGCCACGGCTCCCCCATGGTGCTCACGCTGGGGCTGGAGGCCCTTTGCGCTGCCGGGGCCCGCCCGGCCGGGCCGGGGGAGTTTACCCGCCGGGCCTTCCTCAACGGCAGGCTGGACCTGCCTCAGGCCGAGGCGGTGGGAGATTTGCTGGAGGCCCGGACCGACGCCGCCGTCCGGACGGCGGCGGGGCAGTTGGGGGGCGCCCTCTCACGCCGGGTGGAGGCGGTCTATAACGGCCTGGTGGACCTGATGGCCCACTTTCACGCCGTGCTGGACTACCCCGACGAGGACATCGACCCCTTCCGGGCCTCGGAGCTCGCCGCCGCGCTGGCGGCGGCGACGGACGGGCTGTCGGCTCTGCTGGAGACCTACGACCGGGGCAAGTATTTGGTGCAGGGGGTGCCCTGCGCCATCGTGGGGGCTCCCAACGCGGGCAAGTCCTCTCTGCTCAACGCCCTGCTGGGGTATGAGCGGGCCATCGTCACGCCCATCCCCGGCACCACCCGGGATACCGTGGAGGAAACCGTCCGGCTGGGAGGCGTGCTGCTGCGTCTCATTGATACCGCCGGGCTGCGGAAGACCGAAGACCCGGTGGAGCGATTGGGGGTGGAACGCAGCCGCAGGGCCATGGAGGAGGCGGGCCTCATCCTGGTGGTCCTGGACCAGTCCCGGCCCGCCACGGAGGAGGACAAGGAGCTGGTCCGGCAGGCTGTGGACCTGGCCCCCACCATTCTGGTCCTCAACAAGGCCGACCTGCCGCAGGGCCTGGATTTCACCGAGGACCTGCATCTGGCCCCCGCGATCCCGGTGAGTGCCAAGGCCGGGGCCGGCCTGGAGGACCTGGGGGAGTTGGTGGCCGGCATGTTCTCCCAGCCCGCAGCCGGGGAGGCGGGAGCCGTGCTCACCAACGCCCGGCAGGCAGAGGCCGCCCGCAGGGCCCTGGAGAGCGTGCGCGCCGCATCGGAGGGCCTGGCCCAGGGCATCACCCCCGATGCCGTCCTCACTGATGTGGAGGGAGCCATGGCGGCGCTGGGGGAGCTCACCGGCCGCAGCGTCCGGGAGGACGTGGTGGAGCGTATCTTTGCCCGGTTCTGCGTGGGGAAATAGGGTCCTCCCTCCATTGCTTGCAGGGAATCGGCGGAGTTGTTCAGATTTTATTTATGTTTCGTTCACAGCGCATTCATCCTTTCCCCGGGCTGCTGTAGTAGGATAATGACAGGCTGGATGAAGAACAGCGATCACACACAATCTCCTCTCATTTCTCTCTTTCCCATTCCCTGCACGACAAAAACGCGGGTCTGTTATAACAGACCCGCGTTTTTCCTGTTTCGGGGCAGAAAAGACAGGCGCGCGGCCTGGCCGCGCGCCTGTCTGAAATCCATCAGGTTTTTTCCTCGAAGCTGACGCCGCAGTTGCGGCAGTTCACCGTGATCTTGCCCTTCCCCCTGGGGGCCCGAAGCTGCTGCCCGCAGTTGGGGCATTTGAAGTAGAGGTGATCCTTATCCCGGTGAATGGTGCGCCGGAGCTTCACCCAGCGGATGGCCGGTCCGGCCACCGTCATAAAGCGGGCGTTTTCCCCCCGTCGCCGGACGATGTTCCGGGAGAGCATCCGGAAGACAGCCCACAGGATGGGCGCCATCGACAGCAGGGAGAAGAAGGAGTTGTGGAAGACCACAGACAATAAATAGAAGACCAGGTAGAGGGCGAAGAGGAAAACGGAGAGCTGGTCCACGCCATACCGGCCGTACATGAGACGTTGTATGAAGTTCATAGGCGCCCGTAATCTCCCTTCCGCCCTATTTGGATGCACCGCATCCACCACCAGTAATGATAGCGCCTGACGGGGAAACCGTCAAGAAATCAAACGTAAACAATGTGTGAATTGTGCCCCTTGCATTGACAGGGGAAAGCCGTTATACTGATAAAAACGACTTGAGGAGGCGCCATATGGCCCGTATTGACAAGGAAAACTATTATTTGGACATTGCTGAGACCGTACTCAAGCGGGCCACCTGCCTGCGCCGGTGCTACGGCGCCATCATCGTCAAAAACGACGAGATCGTGGCCACCGGGTACAACGGCGCGCCCAGGGGCCGGCGGAACTGTACCGATCTGGGCTACTGCACCCGGGAGGCGCTCCAGGTGCCCTCGGGCCAGCGCTATGAGCTGTGCCGCTCTGTTCACGCGGAGGCCAATGCCATCATCTCTGCCGCCCGCAGCGAGATTTTGGGGGGGACGCTCTATCTGGCCGGACGGGACGCCAAGACCGGCGAGCTGCTGGGAGACGCCACCTCCTGCTCCATGTGCCGCAGGCTGATCATCAACGCCGGTATCTGCCGGGTGGTCATCCGGCGCACCCCCGCCGAGTATGCCGTCGTCCACGTGGAGGACTGGATCCGGGAGGACGACTCTCTGCCGGAGGGGCTCTAGCGCGGCCGACCCCAAGCACAGTGCCCCGGCATCCGGATGCCGGGGCACTGTGCCTTTTGTGCCTTAGAGCAGGGACAAGGCTGACCACCAACCCATATAGAGCAACAGAGCACTCAAAAACATCAGGGCTGTCAGCGGGATGCCGAAGCGGGCCAGATGCTTCGAACCATAATAGCCCTTGCCCTCGCCCAGCAGCAGGACCACATGGTGGAAGGGCAGAAGGAAGTGACCGCACACGGCGATGTAGATGAGCAGGAGCAGAGGCACGGGAGGGGCAACCCCTGCTCCGATGGTCATCAGGCCGGGCACCACCACAGACATAGTCGTCACATTGCTGCCCAGAACCATGTGGAGCAGCATCGCGGTCAGGAGGACCACCACTGCATACCGCCAGGAAAAGGAGGAGGGAAACAGGACCATAAAACGGGAGAAGAGGATATCGGCCACGCCGCAGGCCTTCAGAACACCGCCGATGGCAAAGGCGGCGGTCAGAAACACCAACAGCTTGACATTGACCGACTTGCAGTCGGGAAGCCTTAAGAGCCCAACCGCAAACATCAGAGCAGTACCCATGGCAACGGTGACAGTGCCGCTGACGCCGTGCAGGTCCTCCACGGCCCAAAATACCACTACGGCGAGAATCAGAATCAGATACTTCTTCTCCCAAGACGTGAGGCGCAGCGTTTCCTGCTGCCCGGCCACACCCCCGCTGTACTGGGTCAGCTCCTTCCGGAACAGCAGATAGAACAGTGCCGTGGCCAGCGACAGGAAGGCCGCCGTAGGAACGGTCATATAGCGCATCCAGGCACCCTCGCTCATTGAGATGCCTCCCATGGTCAGAAGAGCATTGTTGAGGATGATGTCTCCCCGGAGCAGGAGCATGTTGGTCAGCACGGAAAGTATGAACAGTGCGGCCATCAGGATGGGCTTGAGCGCCTTTTCCCGCTGTACACACTCCAGTGTGTCAAAATAGCTGGCATAGATGGAGGAGAGGATGATGATACGGGAGAAGGGCTGTGGAATGATAAAAATCATTACGAAGGCGGACAGCACCATGGACAGCAGGAGTCGAAGGGGCGTCCGTGCGAACCGCCCCAGAAGCGGCTGGAGCAGCTTGCCTGTTAGACCGCTGTTGGAGATGCCCTGAGAGAATAGGAACGAAAACACGATCATGAGGAAGTTCTCCGACAGTGGAAAGGTAAAGATCGACCGGACAGGCGCCCCGCTGAACAGGAGGAACACCAGCAACAGGAAGCTGGAGGCTAAAGTGCGCTCCACCACGCCGGAGACCCACCAGAAGATGGTTAAAATCAGGGCGGCCAAGATACCGCCTTGAAGCCAGTCCATGCCGAAGGGACGCAGAAGTAGAATCAGCAGGGGTGGCAACAGGGTCAGCAGGAGGGAGAGAGGTTTTTTAACGGTCACACGGCTACCTCCTCTTACGGCGGGCCGGGCTCATAGATGCAGCCCCATGGGTTCGGCCCGGAAGATGCGCGCGTCCATCTGCTTAAGCTCCGGGGAGAGGATGGGGTGAAAAGCCATGTGGAGGAGGATATCCCTTTCCAGATCGATGCCCGGAGCGATTTCCACCAGCATGGGACCTTCCGGGGTCAGGCGGAATACCGCCCGCTCGGTGATGTACATGACCTCCTGGCCGCTCTCGTTGGCGTAGTCGGCGGAGAAGGTAATCTGCTGCACCTGGTCCACGAACTTGACGCCGGTGCCCTCTTGGACGATCTTCAGCTTTCCATTGGCGATCTCGGCCTCCAGTTTACCGGAGGTGAAGGCCCCCACATAGAACACCCGGCGGGCATTCTGGGAAATGTTAATAAAGCCCCCGGGCCCCGTGCAGCGAGTACCGAACCGGGAGACGTTGACATTGCCCCGGCGGTCAATCTCCGCTGCGCCCAGGAAGGTCATGTCCAGCACACCGCCGTCGTAGAGGTCAAAGGTGTCACAGATGCTGTAGATGGCCTCGGCGTTGACGGCGGCGGCAAAGCCCACGCCGTCCACCGGAATGCCTCCTACGGGGCCGGATTCTAGGGAAAGGGTCATCTGGTTGGCGATGCCCTCCTCATTGGCCACGTTGGCTATGCCGGAAGGAATCCCAATGCCCAGGTTGATGAGGCAGCCCGGACGCAGCTCTATGGCGGCCCGGCGGGCAATCACTTTCCGGATATCCAAGGGCATGGGAGGCAGCGCGTCAGTGGGCACTTGGACTTCGCCGGTGAGTTCCGGGCGATAGTGGGAGCAGGCGTAGCCCTGCAGATGATTTCCTGGCCGGGCCTTGACGATATAATCCACCAGGGAGTTGTGAATGCGCACTTCCTTTGGGGGAATCGTGCCGCGCTTGACGATTCCTTCCACCTGAACAATAACGGTACCGCCGCCGTTGTGGACGGCAGAGGCCAGTTCTAACTGGGCGTCGGTGAGCGCCTCGTGCCACATGGTAATGTTTCCGTCTTCGTCGGCATAGGTGCCGCGGATCAGGCAGGCGTCGATGTGGAAGGAGGGGTAGAACAGGTATTCCCGCCCTTCCATCTCGACCAGAGATACTACCTCGCGCGCTTGCTCCCGGGCCTTGTCGTTGGCCTTGCAGCCCTCCACCCTGGGATCGGCGAAGGTGCCCAGGCCAATGTGGGTGAGGACGCCGGGCTTCTTCCCGGCGATGGCCCGGTAGAGGTGCATCACCACGCCCAGGGGGATGGTGAAGCCGGCGATCTCATTGCCGCCCACCATGTTGGCGATGCAGGGGGCGTTGCCCAGATGCCCGGCGATGATGGTGTCCAGAAGGCCGGGGGCCTTCAGCCGGTTAAAGCCGATGTCCTCGGGCTTGTTGTTGCCGCCGCTGATGCCGGCCACTACCGTCAGCCGACTGGGATGGCCGGTTTCGGCGTATTGGCACGCCAGCGCCTCCAGCAATTCGTCAGAGGGGCCGTAGGAGCCAAAACCGCCGATGCCCAGGGTCATGCCGTCCCGGATCGTGGAGACGGCCTCCCGGGCGGAGACGATCTTTGCCATATGATTCCCACCTTTTCTTAGGGCGCGGAGAGAAGACCTCTCCGCGCCTGTTGATGTTCCGTCCGATTGCAAGCTGCCGCTACACCATGAACATGACCAGCGGCGCGCAGTAGGTAATGATCAGGATGGCGATGATCATGGTCACGATAAACGGTATGATCTCCTTGAACATGGCTTGGATCTTCACCTTGGCCACGGCGGCGGCGGTGAAGAGGCATACGCCGAAGGGCGGGGTCAACAGGCCGATGGCCGTGTTGGCGGTGATGATGATGCCGAAGTGGACCGGGTCCATCCCCATGGCGGTGACGACGGGCAGGAAGATTGGGGTGCAGATCAGGATGATGGCGCTGGTCTCCATAAAGGTGCCGGCGATGAGCAGGATCAGGTTGATGAGCAGCAGGATGACAAAGCCGGGCATCTGGAGGCTTTCGAAGCCAGAGAGGATCATCTGGGGGATCTTGGCGTAGGAGATGACCCAGGCGAAGAGCTGGGCGTTGGCGATGATGAACATGATCTTGGCCGCGCCTACGGCGGCGTTTAGGAACACCTTGGGGAGGTCGCGCCAGCGCATCCCTTTATAAATAAAGGTGCCCACCAGGATGGAGTAGAGTACGGCTACCACGGCGGACTCGGTCGCGGTGAAGATGCCGCCGAATACGCCGCCGATGATGATGACGGGGGTCAGGATGGCCCACACGGAGGAGTCGCAGACCTTGGCCCACAGGCCCATGGGCTTCTGTTCCTCCTGCACTCGGACGGCCACGCCGCCCTTGGCCTCCGCGGCCGCGCCGGTAGAGGCGGAGACGTGTCTGCGCTCCTCCTCTCCGGAGTTCCCGGCGATGGTGCCGCGATAACCCCGGCGGCGGGCGATGATATAGGAGACGGCCATCAGGGCCGCGCCCATGATGATGCCGGCGGGGATGCCGGCCTTATAAAGCCCCGTGATGGAGCAGTTGGCCAGTACACCGTAGACGATGAAGGAGATGCTGGGGGGGATGATGACGCCGATGGGGGAGGCGGCGCCCACCACCGCGCCGGCATACTCCTTGCTGTAGCCGCTGGCCACCATGGAGGGCACCATGATGGCGCCCATGGCGGCGGCGGTGGCCACGCCGGAGCCGGAGATGGCGGCGAAAAACATGCAGGCGATGATGGTCACGATGGCCAGACCGCCGTGGATGTTGCCCACCAGCTTGCTGCACAGCCGGACGATGCGCTTGGCCAGACCGCCCCGGTTCATGATGTCACCAGCCAGGATGAACATGGGGATGGCGATGAAGGAGACGGAGTCCAGGCCCACGAAGAGCCGCTGGATGATAATCAGGGGGCTGATGCCGCTGCCCAGGATAAACACGATGGCCGCACTGCCCACGGTGACGGCCACCGGGACGCCCAGCAGCAGCAGGACGATGGCCGTGACAAAGAAGACAACGATCATGGGATCTCCTCCTCTACCGCCTCAAGGGCCTCCGTGACTTCATCCTTGACCGCCCCGTACTTCTCCCTGCGGAAGACGGCGACGAGGTGGCGCAGAGCGTAGATTGCGATGAAGACCATTGTGATGGGGAAGATGATATAGATGAAGTTCATGGGGATCTTCATGTTGGGGGAGGTCTGCATGGCGGCGGTTTCCAGGATGTCAATGCCGAATTTGAAGACCACGCCGCAGTAGACCAGCATAATGAGGAGCTGGACGACCTTGAGTACGGGGGCCACCTTGGGCATCATCTCCTCCAGGGCGTCTACGGCCACGTGGATGCCCTGCTTCGTACACACCACGGCTCCCACAAAAACCATGACGACCATCATGTACCGGGCGGATTCCTCCGTCCAGGAAAAGCCGGTGTTAAAGACATAGCGGGAGATGACCTGCACCGAGAGGGAGAATAGCATTCCAATGAGGAGCACAGCCGCCAGCGCAAAGCATATCTTCTCAATGAAGTCCAGGACTTTATCGACTGTTTTCATATTCAATTCCACCATTCATCCTGAAATGGGGCCTCATCCCTCCTCCATAGGGGGGATGAGGGGGGATGAGGCACGGTTTGGGAGGGACGACTAGCTGTTGAGGGCCTGGATCTCCGTGAGGTAAGTGGTGTCGTACTCCTTGCCGAACTTGTCGTACACGGGCTGGACGACGGCCTTGAAGGAGTCCACGTCCACGTCCTCCACGATGGTGACACCCTTCTCGCGCAGGAAGTCCTTCACGCCGCTCTCGGTGGCCTGCTCGGACTCGGTCTCCTCAAGGCCCGCCTCTAGGGCGGCGGTGCGGATGATCTCCTGCATATCCTCGGGCAGGCCCTCCAGCACCTTGGTGCCGATGACCATGTCGAAGAAAGCGAACATGTGGGCCGTCTCTGAGACGGTGTTCTGGACCTCGTAGACCTTCTCCTCCTGGATGACCAGGTAGGAGTTCTCGTGGCCGTCGATGGTGCCCTGCTGCAGGGCGGTAAAGACCTCACCGAAGCTCATGGCCTGGGGGTTGGCCCCGAAGGCGGTAAAGGTATCCACGTAGACGGAGGACTCGATGACACGGAGCTTCAGGCCCTTGATGTCGTCCAGGTTGCGGATGGGCCGGTCGTTGGTGGTGACGTGGCGGAAGCCGCGGCCCGCCAGGGAGAGGACGGTGAGACCCACGCTGTCGCCCTCGCTCAGCATCTGGGTATAGATGTCGCTGTCAAAGAACTTGTAGCAGTGATCCCAGTCGGAGATCAGATAGGGGAGGTCCAGCGTCAGGTAGGCGGGGACAAAGTTGGTCAGCGGGGAGGTGGTGGTGACTGCCATGTCCAGGGTCCCCATCTGGATGGCCTCCAGCAGCTCCCGGTCCGCGCCCAGCACGCGGTCTCCGTAGACCTCGATCTGGATGGCGCCGTTGGTGCGCTCATCCACCCGCTCCTTAAAGCGCATGGTGTAGGTGTTCAGGGGGTTGGTCTCGTTGCCCATGTGACCCAGCTTCAGGATCAGGGGGTTTTCGGGGGTGGGGCCGCTCTGGTCGCCGCTCTGGACCCCGGCGTTGGCGCTGGACTTCGGGTCGTTGGCGGCGGGCTGCTTGCCGCCGTCGCCGCCGCAGGCGGCCAGGGAGGCCATCATCGCGGCCACCAGGATCAGTGCAAGGACCTGATTAAACTTTTTCATTTCGTCCCTCCGTGTATACTATTTGTTGATTCTTCGTCGAAGACTATAGTTCGTATTTGCGGTGGGGGTAGGTCTGCTGATAAATGCTGACCAAGTAGTAGAGGGTCTTGGTCACGGGGACCTCCATCCCGAGGGCCTCGGCCTCGTGGACCACGGCGCCGTTGATAAACTCCACCTCGGTCTGCCGGCCTTTCAGTACGTCCTGAAACATGGACGGACAGTGCTCGAAGTGGGTGGTGAGAAGTTCATCCACGTTTTTGTGGACGTGGTTCCCGTCGGCCCGGATGCCCTTGGCGTGGGCCACGGAGATGACCTCGCTCACGATGGTGTGGGCCAACTCCATGCCCTCCTTCGTCTGGCCCAGGTAGCCCTGGGGCAGAAGGGTGGCGGAGGTCAGGGTGTTGAGAGCGGCGTTGAAGGCCACCTTCTCCCAGATCGCCTGGAACACGTCAGCGGTGAGCTCCGGGTTGAGCCCCGCCGTCCGGAAGATCTCGTAGAGGGCCTGGACCGCGGGGGTGGTCTTGCCGGAGACCGTCATCATGCGGGTGACTCCCGCACCGCCGGTGGAGATCTCGCCGTTTCCCACCAGGTCGGAGGGAAAGTTGGTGGTCCCGATGATGATGTGGTCGGGATCGGCGTACGCGCCCATGACCTTCTCATGCCCCAGCCCGTTCTGGAAGGAGATCAGCTGGGTCTCGGGCCCGATGGCCCCCGCCAGGGAGCTCAGCGCGCCGGCGGAGTAGATGCTCTTGGTGAAGACGATGACTGCATCGGCCACGCCCCGGTACTCCTCTGCCCGGCAGGCGGAGATGGGCACGGACTCCTCCCCGCTCTCCCGCCTGACCAGCAGGCCCCGTTCATTGATGGCCTCCATGTGGGGAACGTTCACGTCGATCAAGGTGACTCCCTGGCCGGACTGCTTGAGCTGGGCCCCGTAGAGGCAGCCCATGGCGCCCGCGCCCAATACGGCAAATTTCATCTCTGCCTCCTGTTCCGGCGCTAGGCTTCTGCCCTGCTCTTGATGATCTCGTAGCGGGCGGCCACCTGCTCCTTCAGGGCCTGGAGCTGCGCGTCGCTCATGCCGCGGAAACGGCGCTGCGGCTTGATATAATCCTCCACCTCGCCCAGCTTTTTGGGGACCTGGCTGATCTTCACTTTACCGCTCTCAAACTCCATGAGCAGCCATGCGCCGCTCTGCACCGCTTCGCGGGCCAGTTCGATGCTTTTAGCAAAGGGATAGCCCCAGCCGGTGGGACAGGGGCACTGGATGTGGAGCACGCTGGTCCCCACGGTCTCCCGGGCCTTCTTCACCTTCCGCTTCAGGTCAGGCAGATTAGCGATGGAGGCGGAGGCGGCGTAGGGTACGTCATGGGCCATTACGATTCGCATCAGATCCTTGCTCTGTCCCAGCTTGCCCGCAGGGGTAGTGGTGGTCCACCCGCCAGCGGGGGTGGAGCTGCTGCCCTGGATGCCGGTGTTCATATACGCCTCGTTGTCGTAGCAGATGTAGAGGATGTTCTCGTTGCGCTCCATGGCGCCGCTGAGCGCCTGTAGGCCAATGTCCACAGTAGCGCCGTCACCAGCGAAGGCCACGACTTTGGTGTGAGTATTGCCCTGGTGCCGGAAGCCGTTGGCAATGCCGCTGGCGATGGCGGCCGAATTTTCCAGGTTGCCCTGGATGCCGGGGACTTTTACGCTGCCCTCGATGCCGCTGCCAGAGAACATGGCCGAGCATCCGGGAGGGATGATAAGGACAATGTCCTCACCCAGTGCCTCCATTACATTACGCATGATGAGCTCCAGGCCGCAGCCCTGACAGGTGCTGACGCCGTGGGTGACCAGGCCTTTGGATTCTGCCATCATCTTATACATCAGTCTTCCTCCTCCCAAATCTCCATCCGGATGTCCATGGGGTCCTCCTTGACGTCGAACCACTGGCCGTGCTCCTTGGTTTTGCCTGACTTGATGTCCAGCAGCTCCCCAAAGATCTTTTCAAAGGAGTGATTGGAGATGTCGCGCCCGGCCAAGCCGCCGATGTAGCTGCGGATGTCGCACGGTGCGCCGTAGAGGGCGGCGGTGACCTCAGTACACACCGGGGGCTGGATGCCGCCCAGACCGGCGGACCGGTCCATCACGCCGATGACGGGCACGTGGGAGAGATACTTCCGAACGGCCTCCGTGGGGAAGGGGCGGAACATGACGATCTGGAGCGCCCCGGCCTTGACGCCCTTGGCCCGGAGCTGGTCCACCACGTAGCGGGCGGTGCCGGACATGGAACCGATGGTGACCACGGCCACCTCGGCGTCGTCCAGCATGTAGGGCTTCACGATGTCCAGGCTGCTGCCGAAGCGCTGGTTGTACTCGGCAAAGACCTGGGGGGCCAGCCTGGCCGCCTCCTGGAAGCCCACCATCTGCTGGTAGCGCATCTCCGTGTACTCGTCGGTGGGGGTCAGGTCGTTGACAAACATGGGGTCCATGGGGTCCAGGTACATGTTGATGCGCTGATACTCGCCCACGAAGTCAAAAGCATCGGCATCCTCAGGGACATGTACCTTCTGCATAGAGTGGGAGAGGAAGAAGCCATCCAGACAGACCATGGAGGGGGTAAGCACATCGGGATGTTCACTGATGCGCATGGCGGTCAGGTAGAGGTCCAACACGTCCTGCACGGTTCCGGCGTAGAACTGGAGCCAGCCGGTGTCCCGCTCGGCCATGGTATCCTGGTGGTCGCACCACAGGGACCAGGGTGCCACCAGGGAGCGGTTGACCACGGGCATGACCATGGGGATGCGGCAGCCGCTGGTGACACCGCAGACCTCGTGCATCAGGGCGAGGCCCACGGAGGAGGTGGCGGTGGCGGCCCGCACGCCGGTGAGCTGGGCGCCTACGCAGACGCTCATGGCGGAGTGCTCGGACTCCACGCGGACATACTCGGCGTCGATACGGCCCTCGGCCACCTCGTCGGACAGGTGCTCGGCGATGGAGCTCTGGGGGGTGATGGGGTAGGCGGCGATCACGCCGGGCTTAACCAGGCGAATGGCTTCTACAGCTGCGCCGTTGCCGTCAAGCATTTTGATGGGCATTATTCTCCGCTCCTTTCATCCACCAGTTTCATGCAATGCTTAGGGCACTCGTTGACACAAATGCCGCAGCCTTTGCAATAGCGCCAGTCGATCTCCACCGGCACGTCCCCGGTCTTGTGTATTGTGATAATATCCGCAGGACAGGACCGGGCACAGGTGCCGCAGCGAATGCAACCTTCTGCGTCCACAACCGGACGCTCCAGCCGCCAGCTCCCGGTATTGGCAGCGGCAAACACCAGAGAACAGGGGCCCAGGATTCTACGATTTTTCGGTGTGCTCATAGGCGTCTCTTGCGGCTTTGACATTTTTCTCCCCTACCTTTCCAAAACTATCGTTGATCGCGTGCTCCACCGCAGCGATGTCCACTACGCCC
The DNA here is from genome assembly GCF_002320075.1 of Intestinimonas sp. UBA1698. Classification (NCBI taxonomy): domain Bacteria; kingdom Bacillati; phylum Bacillota; class Clostridia; order Eubacteriales; genus Intestinimonas; species Intestinimonas sp. UBA1698. The sequence continues at coordinate 44,317 of NZ_DCJO01000005.1, forward strand.
GTCCGGGCCAGAGCGCCTAGCATGGCGCTGTTGGGAATGGATAGCCCAATGTTCCGAAGGGCTGCGCCCGTGCCATCGCTCCAGTAGATTTCTTTGAAGCCGTACGTCTTGCGGTACTTTTCCACGACGTCCGCGCTGTTGGTATTCAGTACCAGAATAGTGCCGTCGTGGCAGCCCTCGCCGACGTTTACATTTTTCTCCATGATGGTCTCGTCAAATACAACTACAATGTCGGGCTCGTAAACATAGCAGTTGAGCATCACCGGCTCTTTGTCCACAATGATGTGGGCGTATACTGGTGCACCCCGGCGCTCGTGGCCGTAAGCCGGTACCGTGATGGCGTACTCGTCCTGATAGATGGAGACCGCTTGGGAAAGTACCTTCGCTGCCGTGACCGCGCCCTGTCCACCGATCCCGTAGAACTTGATGCGATACATGGATAACTCCCCTTTCATTAATTGTTCCTATTATCGGTATAATATTCCGATATAGTTAACTTTTTTTAGACCGCATAGGCGGTCTTCCTTCTAAAACGTGCCATTGCCCCCAATTTTTCCGAATAACGGTACAATATTCCGGATAATTGTTATTTTTTTAGGCCGCAAAGCGGTCCAATTCAAAATGGTTTTCTTTTAATCGTCGCCAGTATAGCAAAACTTTTCTGGGATGTCAATGCATACGGAAAAATTCCTGTTTTATTTCTGCAAAATATATATTTTGACGAAAAAAGAGGGACGAGACGAAACAGTAAAACCGCAAAACCATTGGGAGGCAATGGGCTTGCGGCTTTACAGGTAGGAAGAAAGCTCATGCTGCACTTCCCGGAGTCGTCGGAGAATGGCAACATGGTTCTTCTTCATGAACTTGGTCTGTCCGCTGAGGGAGATGGCAGCAGTGATTTGCCCGCCTGCATTCAGAAGCGGAACGGCCATACAGGACAACCCCAAGTTGGACTCCTCATTGTCCAGCGCATAGCCCTGTTGGCGGATGCGCTGTGCCTCCTCCAGAAAGACATCGGGATCAGTGATGGTCTGTTCCGTAAAACGGACCAGAGGCTGTGTGCCCAAAAACTCCTGGAGAAACTGCTCGCTGCTATAGGCCAACAGGCATTTACCTGTGGCACAGGCGTGGATGGGCAGGGAGGTTCCCACACGGGAATTCATATAGACTATGGGGCCCCTCGTTACCTTGCAGGTGATGAGAGCGGCGAAATGATCTAGGACCGCCATATGGGCACTAACCTGGAATTCTTGGCTAAGGGTCCAGAGGTAGGGCTCTACCAACTGCACAATCTCGTTGCGCTCCTGAGCCAAACTGCCCCAGTATACCAGTTTTAGGCCCAGACGGTACTTCCGGGTCTGGGGGTTCTGGCGCAGATAGCCGAATTCCACCAGGCTACTCACCAACCGGGCCGCCACAGCCTTCCCCACACCGATGTCAGCCGCCAGCTCGGTAATGCCCAGTTCCTCCTCCTGTCCAAAGCATTCCAGCAACCGCAGGGCATTGACAACGGTTTGACTTACTTCCTTTGCCACGGTACACTTCCTTTCTTGCTATTAAATTACATACATTCTAGCTTGGCATGTTCTTCCTGTCAAGCAAAATGCCGGGAAACCCAGGAATGCCGGCATGGCTGGGAAGCAGCGCTCCTGGCTATGAGGTCCTTCTTTAGGGTGCGAAAGTTCTTGACAGAAAAGCATCATCGTTTTACAATATAAATGGCTAAAACTGAAGAACTCCGGGGGAGGTTTTTCACAAATCGTGTGGGATTATCCTACACGACTCATTTTATGCAATTCCATTCCGAGCCAACAAAAATGAAACAGGAGGTGTGTCCCTAACTTATGCCGTGGTTATACGCCCTGATTGGCATCATAGTCGGGCTGGTCATAGGCATCTTCGCCGGCATCCAAATCCGCAAGAATATTTCCGAGAAGGAGATCTCCAGCGCGGAGGAAGAGGCCAAGCGCATCATCAACGAGTCCATCAAGAGCGCCGAGAGCAAAAAGCGGGAAGCGTTGGTGGAGGCGAAGGAAGAGATCCTGAAGGCCCGTAACGAGTATGAGAAGGAAGTCAAGGAGCGCCGCAGCGACCTGCAAAAGCAGGAGCGGCGGCTCCAGCAGAAGGAAGAGACCCTGGACCGCAAGACCGACAACATCGAGAAGAAAGAGGAGACCCTCGCCCGGAGGCTCAGCGAGCTGGAAGAGGCCCGGGAGGAGGTCGCCACCGTCAAAAAGACCCAGATGGAAGTGCTGGAGCGCATCTCCGGCTTCACCGCCGAGGAGGCCAAGAACTATCTCATCTCCCAGTTGGAGACCGAGGTCACCCATGAGTCGGCCATGAAGATCAAGGAGATCGAGGCCCGCTTTAAGGAAGAGGCCGACACCATGGCCCGGGAGATGATCTCTCTGGCCATCCAGCGCTGCGCCGCCGACCACGTGGCCGAGGCCACCGTTTCGGTGGTACCCCTGCCCAACGACGAGATGAAGGGCCGCATCATCGGCCGCGAAGGCCGCAACATCCGCACTCTGGAGACCCTCACCGGGGTGGATCTGATCATCGACGACACGCCGGAGGCCATCACAGTCTCCTGCTTCGACCCCGTCCGCCGGGAGATCGCCCGGATCGCCCTGGAAAAGCTCATTCTGGACGGCCGCATCCACCCCGCCCGCATCGAGGAGATGGTGGAGAAGGCCAAGCGGGAGGTGGACGCCACCATCAAGGCCGAGGGCGAGCGGGCCGTGTTCGAGACCAATGTCCACGGCCTGCACCCCGAGCTGGTCAAGCTGCTGGGCCGCATGAAGTACCGCACCAGCTACGGCCAAAACGTGCTCAACCACTCCATCGAGGTCTCCCACGTGGCGGGCCTGCTGGCCGCCGAGATCGGCGCCAACGTGGCCGAGGCCAAGCGGGCGGGTCTGCTCCACGATCTGGGCAAGGCCATCGACCACGAGGTGGAGGGCTCACACGTGGCCATCGGTGTGGAGCTGGCCCGGAAGTACAAGGAGTCTGAGGCCATCGTCCACGCCATCGAGGCCCACCACAACGACGTGGAGCCCAAGACGGTGGTGGCCTGCCTGGTGCAGGCGGCCGACGCCATCTCCGCCGCTCGCCCCGGCGCCCGGCGGGAGAATTTGGAGAACTATATCAAGCGCCTGGAAAAGCTGGAGGAGGTCACCTCTTCCTTCCCCGGAGTGGAAAAATCCTACGCCATCCAGGCCGGCCGCGAGGTCCGCATCATGGTCAAGCCCGAGCAGGTCTCCGAGGACCAGATGGTCCTGCTGGCCCGGGACATCGCCAAGAAGATCGAGGAAGAGCTGGAGTATCCCGGCCAGATCAAGGTGCATGTCCTGCGGGAGACCAAGGTCATCGAGTACGCCAAATAAGGAAGCGGGGCCCGAAGGGGTCCCGCTTTTTTTAAGAAAGGAACGATCACATGAACGCCATTTTCCGCCGCCGCAGCATCCGTAAATTCCTGGATACGCCTGTCCCCGCCGAGGACGTGAAGAAGATCCTCATGGCCGGCATGGCCGCCCCGTCCGCCAAGGACAACCGGGAGTGGGTCTTTATCCGTATGACGGACAAGGCCGCCATCGAGCAGTTTATCTCCGTCCACCCCAACGCCTTCGCCATGCGCACCGCCCCCCTGAACATCCTGGTGTGCGCCGACCTGCGCAAGTGCAAGATTCAGGGGGACTGGTGGATCATGGACGGCTCCGCCGCTTTGGAGAATATGCTCATCGAGGCCACCGAGCTGGGCTATGGCAGCCTGTGGGTGGGGGTCCACCCCGACCCGGTGCGCATCGACAAGATCACCGAGCTGTGCGCCCTGCCGGACTATATCCGGCCCGTGGGCATCCTGGCCGCCGGAAAGACCGAAAAGGTAAAAGAGCCCCACGACCGCTATCTGGAGGAGCGGGTCCATCAGGACCGCTACGCAGAGCGGGAGGAGGCATGACAGACCGGGAGCCTCTGGCGGTCAGCCTCTATTTCTGGCTCCAGGCTCTGGCGTCCGTAGCGGTGGCCCTGGTTCTGGTATTCCTGTTCCTGGGCCGCCTGACGCCGGTGGATGGGACCTCCATGGAGCCCACCCTCCGGGACTGGGACTGGATGGTGGTGCGGAGCATCGGCTACACGCCCCGGCAGGGAGACGTGGTGGTGCTCTCCAAGGAGTTCGATGACGTGGAGGGGCCCATTGTCAAGCGCATCGTCGCCGTGAGCGGCCAGAGGGTGGACATCGACTACGCCGCCGGTGCCGTGTCCGTGGACGGCCGGGCCCTGGAGGAGGACTATATCCTGGAGCCAATGACCCAGAGGCACTGGCAGACCGTCACCTCCCTCACCGTGCCGGAGGGCTGCATCTTTGTCCTGGGAGACAACCGAAACGTCTCCAACGACAGCCGGAACCCGGCGCTGGGGGCGGTGGACGCCCGGTATGTGCTGGGCCGGGCGGAGTGGGTGGTTTTCCCGCTCACCCGGCTGGGGGCGGTGCGGTAAACGCCGGTCCGCCGGAGCGGGGAATGGGAAGAACGAGCCCTGGAACGCTCCGCCGCTTTCGCGGCGGGGCGTTTTCTGTTTGCCCTTTGCACGAAAATGACATATAATAAAAACCCTGAGAACGGGGGGAGCGTATGAAGACCCATGTGTTCCGGCTGCGCCGGGGGAGTGATTTGCTGAAGGCCCTGCAGGAGTATGCCCGGACTCGCCGCATCGCCGCCGGGACGGTGGTCTCGGGGGTGGGCTGCGTCACCCGGGCCCGGGTGCGGGACGCCTCCGGCGTCACGGTGCGGGAGCTGAACGAGCCGCTGGAGATCGTCTCCCTCATGGGGACCCTCTCGGCGGCGCGGACCCATCTGCACATCTCCCTGGCCCGGGAGGACCTGACCGTCCTGGGCGGCCACCTGATGGAGGGCTGCATCGTCAACACCACCGCCGAGGTGGTGCTTCTGGAGCTGGACGGAGTCCGCTTCGGGGCGGAGCGGGACGGGGAGACCGGCTACGACGAGCTGGCGATTTTATCTTTGGAGGAACGAGCATGATCATGAACGTTTTGGCGGTGGGCGACGTGGTGGGCGAGCAGGGCCTGGCCTTTTTGGAGCAGCACCTGCGCTCCGTGCAGAAGCTCCACGGCGTCCACTTCACGGTGGTCAACGGGGAGAACGCCTCCGGCGTGGGGATCCTGCCCCGGCAGGCCAGGGCCATCTATGCGGCCGGGGCCGACGTGGTCACCCTGGGCAACCACACCTGGAACCGCATCCAGATCAAGGACCTGCTGGACGATGTGTCCTGGCTCCTGCGGCCCGCCAACTACACCAGCCGGGTCCCCGGCCGGGGACTGGGAATCTACGAAGGGCCGCGTGGCCTGCGCGTGGCTGTGATGAACCTCATCGGCCGGTGCGAGATGGACTCCAACTTCGACAACCCCTTCACCGTGGCGGACCGGCTTCTGCGCCACCTGGACGCCGACCTGTGCCTGGTGGACTTCCACGCAGAGGCCACCAGCGAAAAGGGGGCCATGGCCTACTATTTGGACGGCAGGGTGCAGGCCCTTTGGGGGACCCACACCCATGTGCCCACCGCCGACTGCCAGGTGCTGGACCGGGGACTGGGCTTCGTCACCGACCTGGGCATGACCGGCCCGGCCCGGTCGGTGCTGGGCATGAAGCACGAGCAGGCCGTCAACCGCTTCCTGGGGGGGCTGCCCATGCGCTTTGAGCCCGCCCCCGGCCCCTGCAAGCTGGAGGCCGTCCTCTTCTCCCTTGACACGGAGACGAGAAGGTGCGTGCATGTGGAGCGGGTGGACATCGCAGAATGACGCCTGGAAAGGAGCAAGTATGCCCATACAGATCTTACACGCGGCAGACTTCCATTTGGATGCGCCCTTCGCCTCGTTGAACGCCGAGCAGGCCGCCGAGCGCCGGGGGGAGCAGCGGGAGCTGCTCGCCCGCCTGGCCGAGCTGGCCCGGAGCCGCGGAGCCGACCTGGTGCTGCTCTCCGGCGACCTGTTCGACGGCGGCGAGCTCTATGCCGAGACCGGACAGGCCCTGGTCCGGACCCTGGGGCAGACCGGCTGCCCGGTGTTCATCGCCCCGGGCAACCATGACTTTTACAGCGCCCGGTCCCCTTACGCCCGGCTGGCCTGGCCGGACAACATGCATCTCTTTCGCCGGGCCGGGCTGACGCCGGTGGAGCTGGAGGGAAAGGCCTGCACCGTCTGGGGGGCGGCCTTCACCGCCCCCGCCCGGGAGGATTCACCCCTGGCGGGCTTTGCCGCCCCGGCGGACGGACGGCTCCACCTGGGGGTCCTCCACGGGGACGTGGAGGGCCGGGGGCGCTACGGCCCCATCGGGCCGGAGGAGATCGCCGCCTCGGGCCTGACCTATCTGGCCCTCGGGCACATCCACGCCCGGTCGGGCCTCCGGCGGGCGGGAGAGACCTTCTGGGCCTACCCCGGCTGCCCCGAGGGGCGGGGCTTCGACGAGCTGGGGGACAAGGGCTGCCTGTGGATCACGGTCCGGGACGACGGCGGAGTGGAGGAGGAATTCGTGCCTCTGGCCCGCCGCCGCTACCGCGTCCTGGAGGCCGACGTGTCCGGCCCCGACCCCGCCTCCGCCCTGGCCGCCGCCCTGCCCGACGACGGGGCGGAGGACATCGTGCGCATCCGGCTCACCGGGGAGAGCGGAGTGGAGGGGCTGGACCTGGCGCCCTTGGAGGCGGTGGCCGCCGCCCGGTTCTACCGCGCCGAGCTCCGGGACGAGACGGCGGTCCCCCGGGACCTGTGGGACCGGGCCGGGGAGGACACCCTCACGGGGCTGTTCCTGCGCCGGATGCAGGAGCGCCTGGCCGCCGCGGCTGACGACGGGGCGCGCGCCGACCTGGAGCGGGCCGTCCGCTTTGGGCTGGCGGCGCTGGAGCATAGGGAGGAGCCCATGGCATGAAGATCAAAAAAATGACCGCAACCTTCGGCAAGCTGGACGGGGCCGTCCTGGAGCTGAGGGAGGGCCTGAACATTCTCACCGCCCCCAACGAGGCGGGCAAGTCCACCTGGTGCGCCTTCCTGCGGGCCATGCTCTACGGCATTCCCACCCGGGAGCGGGACACCAGGACCGCCCTGGCGGAGAAGAACCGCTACGCCCCCTGGTCCGGCGCCCCCATGGCCGGGGAGATCGAGCTGACCTGGAGGGGGCAGGACATCACCCTGCGCCGGTTTGCCAAGGGGGCCAGCCCCTTAGGCGGTTTCGAGGCGGTCTATACCGGAACGGGGGAGGCCGTATCCGGCCTGACGGCGGAAAACTGCGGGGAGGTCCTGCTGGGGGTGGGCCGGGAGACGTTCCAGCGCACCGCCTTTGTGGGTCAGTCCGGGGTGCCCATCGACGCCGACCCGGACCTGGAAAAGCGCATCGCCGCCCTGGTGTCCTCCGGGGAGGAGGACGTGTCCTACTCCCAGACGGAAAAGACCCTGCGGGGGTGGCTCAACCGCCGCAGGCACAACAAGACCGGGCTCATCCCCCGGCTGGAGGAGGAGCGGACCGGGATAGAGGGGGAGCTGGCCCAGATGCGGCAGCTCACCCGGCAGGCCGGCGAGGCGGAGAGCCAGCGGGACGAGCTGACGGCACGAAAAGGGGCGCTGGAGGCGGAAGCCGCCGCCCAGAAGGCCCGGCAGGAATGGGCCCGGCGGGAGCAGTACAAGGCTGCCGTGGCCGAGCTGGAGGCCGCCCGAAGGGAGCTGGCGGACCTGGAGGCCGAGGCCGGGCCCCTGCCCGACAAAGAGAAGCTGCGGCAGGCCCAGGGGGAGCTGGCCTACCTCAAGACCCTGGAGGCCAGTCAAAAGGAGGCTCAGAACCAGCGGGAGCCCGCCCGGCGGGCGGTGGACCGTGCCGAGCAGGCGGCGGCGGACCCGGTATTTGACGGTATGGACCCGGACCAGGCGTGGAAGCGGGCCAATGAGGACGCCGCGCGGGTCCGGGAGCTGGAACAAAAGAGGGCGACGCCTCAAATGGCGGTAGGCGTGCTGTTTTTGCTGGCCGCCGCGGCCTTCGGGGGCGCCGGCGCGCTCTCCCAGGGGAATTACCTGTTTTTTGCGGCCGCCGGGCTGGAACTGGCGGCAGGCGTGGGATTCCTGCTGGCCGCCCGGAAGAGTCGGCGGGAGTGGGACCGGGAACGGAGGGCCATCCTCGCCCGCTCTGAGAGCCAATTCCCCGACGACATCCTTGCTCGGGCCAATGCCTACCGGGAAAGGTGGGTGGACGTGGAGGAGGCCCGCCGGCGTTCCGAGGCGGTGGAACAGTCCATCCGGGATCTGGACACCCAGAGGGAACGGTTGTGGCTGGGCCTGCTGGCTTTTGTCCACGGCTTTGCCCCCGCCGTGACCGACCCTTTCGGCGTCTCCGCCGCCCTGTCCCGTGCCCTGTCCCTGGACGAGCGCGTCGCCACCGCACGGGTGAAGGCGGAGGGGGCCCGGAAGCTGGTGGCCTCCATTCCCATGCCCGAGGGCCCCGCCCCGGCGGAGGGGACGCCTCCTCCTCCGCCCGCCGCCCACAGCCCCGCCGAAACCGCCGCCGCCCTGGCGGCGGTGAGCGGAGAGCTCTCCCGCCTGGAGCGGGAGCTGGCCGCCCTCCAGGGCCGCCGGACCGCCCTGGGGGACCCGGACGAGCTGGAGGCCGGCCGGGACGGGCTGGAGCGGGAGCTGGAACGCCGCCAGGGGGAATACCGGGCCCTGAGCCTGGCCCTGGAGGTCCTGGACGAGGCCAACGCCCAGCTCCAGGCCCGGTTTTCCCCGGAGCTCAACCGCCGGGCGGGGGAGCTCTTCGCCGCCCTCACTGGGGGCCGCTATGCCTCCATCGCCCTCAACCGGGAGTTTGAGGCCAGCGTCCGCCCCGCCGGGGACGTGCTGCCCCGCCGGGCCCTCAGCCTGTCCCGGGGCACCGTGGACCAGCTCTACCTGGCGGTGCGCCTGGCGGTGTGCGACCTGGCCCTGCCGGCCGCCGATCCGGCTCCTCTGGTGCTGGACGACGCCCTGGCCGACTTTGACGACGGCCGCATGGCCCTGGCCCTGGAGACCCTGGAGGAATACGCCCGGGGGCGGCAGGTGCTGCTGTTTACCTGCCACGGCCGGGAGGCGGCGTGGCGGGAGGGGCGGGGCTGAGGTGGAAATACCGCGGACCACGCGGACCACGGGCGCCTTCCCTTGCATTCCGGCGCGGGATGCCGTATAATGTATTCCAATTATGAATGTGTTCCGCGGGGAGTTGATACCCATGTCTGAAGAACAAAAACGGCCACCTGAGGGCCGGGAGGAGAACCTGAGCGGCGGCGACGCCTTCAAGGTGGACCTGTACTTCTGGCTCCAGGCCCTGGTCATGGCCTTGGTCAGCCTCATCCTCCTCTTTACCTTTGTGGGCCGGGTCATCGGGGTGCAGGGCTCCTCCATGGTGCCCACCCTCCACGACAAGGATATGCTGCTGCTCCAATCCATCGGTTACGAGCCCAAGCCAGGGGACATCGTGGTGCTGACCAAAGAATCCTTTATGGCCCAGCCCATTGTCAAGCGGGTCATCGCCGTGGGGGGGCAGACCGTGGACATCGACTATGCCGCCGGCACCGTCGCCGTGGATGGGGTGGCGCTGGAGGAGGACTATATCAACGAGGCCATGTACGAGCTGCCCCCGGATTACGCCACCCATGTGGAGGTGCCGGAGGGGTCCATCTTTGTCATGGGCGACAACCGCAACAAGTCCTCCGACAGCCGGGACCCCCGCTTAGGTACGGTGGATGTGCGGTATGTGCTGGGCCGGGCGCGGTTCGTGCTGCTGCCCTTCCAGGATTTCGGCGTCATCGAATGAACGGCGCCCCGGACAGAAAGGAGACCTCCGCCATGCATGTCATCGCATTCAACGGAAGCCCCCACGAAAAGGGAAACACCTATGCCGCCCTGCGGGCCGTCACCGAGCAACTGGAAGCCGCCGGGATCACGGCTGAGATCGTTCAGGTGGGCCATCTGCCCATCCGCGGCTGCGCGGCCTGCAACCAGTGCGCCAGAAACAAGGATAGCCGGTGCGTGCTGCCGGAAGACGGCGTCAACACCGCCATTGAGAAGATTCGGGCGGCGGACGGAGTCCTGCTGGGGGCCCCCACCTACTACGGCGACGTGCCCGGCCCCATGAAGTCCTTTTTGGACCGGGTGTTCTTCGCTGGAGACTACAACTGCGGCGGCGCCTTCCGGTACAAGGTGGGCGCGGCGGTGGCCGTGGCCCGGCGGCCCGGCGGGCGCACCACGCTGGACTGCCTCCAGCGGTACCTCAACTGCGCCGAGATGTTTCTTCCCTCCACCACCAACTGGCCGCTGGTCTACGGCCTCAAGCCCGGCGATGTGGAGCGAGATACCGAGGGACAGGTTTACCTCCGGGCCCTGGGCAAGAACATGGCCTGGCTGCTCCAGGCGGTGGCTCTTGGCCGGGCGCAGATCCCCGTGGAGCCCCGGGAGAAGCGGGTATATCTCAACCTGATTCGATGAAAAAGAGGCGGGCAGCATTTGCTGCCCGCCTCTTTGGCGGTTGTAGGGGGGCTACTCCACGTCCTCCGGACGGTAGAGCTCGGCGGGAAGCACATCCGAGAGCTCCAGCAACAGGGGTGAAAAGCCTCCGGAGGGGTCGTAAGAGGCCGCCGGCGCGCGCAGGAACATCCCGGCGGTGTCACGAATGGGCAGGGAGACCACGACCCGCAGGCCGTCGCCCTCCCGGCTCGCTACCATGACGCTGCCGCCGTGGAGCGCGGCGATACGCCGTACCGATTCCAGACCCGTGCCCAGCCCGGTCCCGGCCCGGCCGCCGTCGGGCTCCCCGCCGAACAGCAGGGACAGGTCTCCCTCGGCAAGGCCGTTTCCTCCGTCCCACACGGTGAGGACGGCCCGCTGACCGGACCTGGCCAGCCGGAGGCCCAGCTTCCCGCCGGGGCCCGCGGCCTTCATGGCGTTGGAGAGTAGGGCCAGCAGCATCTGGCGCAGCAGCGAGGGGTCCCCCAGCGTCAGCAGACTGGCCAGCTCGGATTCATACGCAAAGCCGTACCCGGCGGCCGCCGCCACGCTGGAGATCTCGCGCCCCAGTTCCCGGCACAGCCCGGCCAGGTCCATGGGGGCGGGGCGGTAAAGGGAGGCGTCGTCCCGCTCCAGAAAGTCCAGGTGGTCGGCCAGCCGCAGAAGGCGATAGAGCCCCTGGTTGGCGATGGAGAGATAGCGGACCTGCCGGGCGGGGTCCAGCCCCTCCGGGTCGGCGCCCAGCCGCTGGAGGGCGGCGGCCAGGCCGGCGGTCTGCTGCCGCAGGTAGCGGGACAGCCGCTCGGACGAGGCGGCGGCCGCCGCCGGGGCGGAGCGCAGGATGACCAGTGCGCCCAGAGACGTGTTCTGGACACTCAGCCGGTAGTTGCCGCCGCCGATGCGGGCCGTCACCACAGCGGGAGCTTCACACTCGGGGAGGAGGGCGGAGAGGTCCTCCGGGAGCGTGGCGCGGTCCCGGAGAGCAGGAAACAGCCGCTCCGCCGCCGGGTTCCGGTAGCGGACCTCACGATCCCGAAGGATCAGCACCGGCTCGGGAAAGCCGTCAAACAACTGCGCCACTTCGAAGGCAACGGGCGACAAGACAAGACCTCCTTAAAGGGTCATGGAAGTAGCATGCGCAGGAAACGGAAAAAACCAATTATCTTCAGTGTACCAAATCTTGGGGGGCGCTACAAGAGAAAAAGTCGAATTTGGTCGAAATATCTGCACCGGGCGCACCTTACAATCGAAAGTAAACTAAATTTCATTGAAAAACCCTCTTGGCAAAATCGAAAATATGATGTATAATGGCTCCCGTCAGAGATGAAACTATTTTTGACTTCGAAAAGGAGAGATTGCAGCTATGAGCATTAAAATCGGCATCAACGGCTTCGGCAGAATCGGTCGTCTGGTATTCCGCGCCGGCCTGGAGCGGCCCGACGTAGAATTTGTGGGCATCAACGACCCCGGCATGACCCCTGACTACATGGCCTATATGCTGCGGTATGATACCATCCACGGCAGATTCAACGGCGAGATCAGCTATGACGACAGCAGCATCACCGTCAACGGCCACAAGGTCATGGTCTACGCCAAGATGAGCCCCGCCGAGATTCCCTGGGGCGAGATCGGGGCCGAGTATGTGGTGGAGTCCACCGGCCTGTTCCTGACCAAGGAGAAGGCCCAGGGTCACCTGGATGCCGGCGCCAAAAAGGTCATCATGAGCGCCCCCTCCAAGGACGACACCCCCATGTTTGTCATGGGCGTCAACAATACAACCTATGATTCCAGCATGAACTTTGTGTCCAATGCCTCCTGCACCACCAACTGCCTGGCCCCCATCGCCAAGGTCCTGCACGACAAGTTCGGCATCACCGACGGCCTGATGACCACCGTCCACTCCGTCACCGCCACCCAGAAGACCGTGGACGGCCCCTCCAAGAAGGATTGGCGCGGCGGCCGCGCGGCCACCTACAACATCATCCCCTCCTCCACCGGCGCGGCCAAGGCCGTGGGCAAGGTCATCCCCTCCCTGAACGGGAAGCTGACCGGCATGTCTATGCGTGTGCCCACCCTGGATGTGTCCGTGGTGGACCTGACCGTCAACCTGGCCAAGCCCGCCAAGTACGACGAGATCTGCGCCGCCATGAAGAAGGCCAGCGAGGGTGAGCTGAAGGGCATCCTGGGCTACACCGAGGACGCCGTGGTGTCCTCCGACTTCCTGGGCGACACCCGCACCTCCATCTTCGACGCCACCGCCGGCATCGCCCTGACCGACACCTTCGTGAAGGTCGTGTCCTGGTACGACAACGAGATCGGCTACTCCAACAAGGTGCTGGACCTCATCACCCATATGTATTCCGTGGACCACAAGTAAGTGAATCCAACCAAAGAGAGCGGAAGCCGGACGGCTTCCGCTCTCTTTGACCGTCGAAAAAGCGGTTTCGCCGCTTTTTCGATCCGGATGCAGCCCACCGCGCGCAGGCTTTGTCCGTTTTCTGCGGACAAAGCCCACACTTGCGGGCTGAGAAGTGTTTTCTCCGGCGTACATGCCGCCGGAGAAAACGGCTTTTATTTGCTTCGCGCCTGCGGGCGCGAACTCTGCGAGGCTTTTTCGACATACTGGCGTCCCCGCCGACGGCGGGGGCGTTTTTGCAATCGTATGTATACAAAGCCGGCATGTTGTAGTAGAGTAGGGGGAGAAAGGAGTGCTGACCCATGCTGGAGGAGGAAGTGCGCCGGGCGCGGCGGGAAGAGCGGGACGTGGAGGACGTGACGGTGGAGGGGGAGTGCCTGGCGGGCGCGGACTTGTCGGGGCTGGAGTTCCGCCGGGTGTGCCTGCACCGGTGCCGGTTCCAGAACTGCGACTTCTCGGGGGCGGTCTTTGACCGGGTGGAGTGGAGGGGCTGCGACTTCTCCAACTGCCGCTTCGGCGGGACGGTCTGGACGGACACGGTGGTGCGGGACTGCAAGGGGGACGGCGGCCGGTTCACCGCCAGCCGGTGGCGGGGCTGTACCCTGGGCGAGAGCGCCTTCCGCTGCGCCAATTTTACACAGTCGCGGTGGAAAAAGTGCCGCATGGAGAACTGCCAGCTTCGCCGGGCCGTGCTGGCCGAGGCGGATGTGGCCGGACTGAGCCCACACCGGACGGGGTTCCAGGAGGTGGACTTTTTCCGCACGCCGCTGAAGGGGGTGGATTTTTCCGACTGCGCGCTGGAGGGCATCACCGTATCGGAGAGCCTGGGAGAGCTGCGGGGCATGAAGATCAACCCGGCCCAGGCGGTTGATCTGATCCCCCTGCTGGGGATACAGCTTTTGTGAGGGAGGGAGCGCCCGATGGGCGGACTGTTTGACTATCTGGACTGGCGGGGGGAGCTGAGCCTGGCCCAGTCCCCCTTCAACCCGGTGGATAATCTGCTCCTGAGCACCCTATCCTACGCGCCGCTGGACCATCTGGTGGACCGGGAGGGCACCGCCCTCTGGGCTGCGGCGGAGCGGTGGGAGGCGGCGGGCGGCGTCTGGCCGCCGCGGCCGGAGCGGGGCCGGGGGGAGTTTCGGGAGGAGGTGCTCCGCCTCTTCGGGGCCCTGGCCCGGGCGCCCCGGTTCTCCGGCCTGATGCTGCTGGACTGGGTGAGCCACCTGGACGCAGGGACGGAGGAGCAGTTCGCCGCCCTCACCATCGACACCGGAGACGGGGCCCGGTTTGTCTCCTACCGGGGGACGGACAGCACCCTGGTGGGGTGGAAAGAGGACTTCAACATGAGCTACCAGACGCCGGTGCCCGCCCAGAGGTCGGCGGCGGAGTACCTGTCCGACGCCCTGCGGCGGTGGGGCGGCCCCCTGCGTCTGGGCGGGCACTCCAAAGGCGGGAATCTGGCGGTCTACGCGGCGGCGGCCTGCCGGACGCCCGACCGCCTGCTGGCGGTCTACAACAACGACGGCCCCGGCTTCTGCGCCGGGGCCGTGGATGAGGCGGGCTATGAGGCGGTGCGGGGGCGGATACACACCTTTGTACCCCAGTCCTCGGTGGTGGGGATGCTTCTGGACCACGAGGAGGACTACACCGTGGTGCGCAGCGATCAGTCCGGCCTGTTCCAGCACAGCCCCTTTTCCTGGCAGATATTGGGGCCGGACTTTGTGGAGGTGGAGCGGGTCACCGACGCCAGCCGCTTTGTCAGCCGTACCCTCAAGGAGTGGGTGGCCTCCCTGACTCCGGAGCGGCGGGAGCAGTTTGTGGACCTCCTGTTCGAGGTGCTGGGGGCCTCGGGGGCCCAGACTACGGCGGAGCTGTCCGAGGGCGGGCTCCAGGCCGCGGCGGCTGGCCTGCGCCGCCTCCGGGCGCTGGACGGCGCCGACCGCCTCATGCTGTTCCAGGCCCTGGCCCGTCTGGCCGAGGCGGCGCGGAACAGCATGGGCCTGCTCCGGGGCGAGGAGACATAAGGGAACATGGAGGGCGATATTAACCGCCCTCCCCAGAGACTGTCGATAAAACCTCTTGTCGAAGGATTCGGAGGGAAGGATAGTGTGAAAGGCTGCCCCGCAGGGCGATTCGGAGCACAACCGCCGCTTGCGGCGGCGCTTGGTGCGGAGATGAACCGTCAGGGTTCCCTGAAGGTGAATTGGCCACAGGCCAAGAGAGACCGGCCTGGGCCGTTCGCGTTGGATCAAGTAACTTTTTGAACCTGTTTTGCAGGTTCAAAAAGTTTAGCAGCCTGTCGAAAAGTCTTTTTCGACAGGATGTGCGCCGCCCGCCGGAGTTCCGGCGGGCGGCGCATGTTTACGCGTAAATATGGTCCAGGATATCCACAATCTGCGCCACGCAGCTCTCCTCGCAGGCGCCCAGGATACGGGCGCCCCACTGCTTCACCTCGGGGGCGCAGTTGGCGGGGGCGAAGGGGATGGCGGAGACGGCCAGCATGGGGATGTCGTTCTGGTTGTCCCCCACGCAGTAGATGTGCTGGGCGTCGATGCCCAGGCGGCGGGCCAGGTACTGCACCATGCCGCCCTTGCTGCTCCCCTTCCGGGTCAGCTCCAGCAGCACCCGGTTGGAGAAGATCACCTCGTAGTGCTCTCCCCACCGCTCCAGCAGGTAGCGCTGGGTGTGCAGAAGGGTCTCATAGTCCTGCTGGAGGATGACCTTGCTCCAGGGCAGGGGGATATCCGCGATGGGCACCTCCCGGGCGGTCATGCCCGCCCGCTCCAGGTGACGGAAGGTGACGGCGTTGGGCTGGTAGACGTAGATGGCGTCGTGGTGGTAGGCCTCAAAGCCGATGGTGGGAATGGCCCGGGCCATCTGCTGGAGATCCTCCCGCACCCGGTCGGGCAGAAAGGTCTCGTAGATCATCTCCCCTGTCCGAAAGTCGTACAGGGCGGAGCCGTTGGACAGAATCACCGGCGCGTTGATGGGTATGTGGCTGGCGTGGGGGGCGAAGTTGGGGCGGGCGCGGCCGGTGGCCACGGTGAAGGTACCCCCCTCCCGGGTAAAGTAGGTCAGGGCCTCCACATTTTCCCGGGTGATGCGCATGTCCTCCCCGTAGAGGGTGTCGTCAAAATCGCTGACCAGCAGCACGCCGTTGAATTTGCCCAACTGATTCACACCTTACCTTCTCAGATCGGCCCCCGTCATATACGTTTTCAGCGGTGCATAGAGAATGCCAAAAATCACCAGACACAGGACAAGGTCAATCCCGACATAGCTGCCGTTGTAGATAAGGGAGTAGAGGGCGGGATTGTCGAATACTGTGCCGAAGATCTCCGTGGGGGCCAGAATTTTGTAAATGGTGATACCGCTGATATAGTGGACAACAAAGCGGGCGGCTCCGCCCAGCACGCTGCCCCAGAAGATGCCGTGGGGCTTGCCGCGGCCCAGGCCGGCGATGCCAATGACACCGAAGGCCAGCACATAATCCAGCAGGATGGACTGCCAGCCCCAGCTTACCGCGCCCTGGATGAATACCTGGAGCACGCCGAAGGCAAAGCAGGCGATGAAGCCGCCTCCCATGCCCCAGCGCACGCAGAAGAACAGCAGGGGGAGCATCTCCAGCGAGATGGAGCCGCCCTGGGGCAGCTCAAATACCTTGAGAAGCCCCAGCACCAGGGCAAGGGCGATCATGACTCCGCCTTCGCAAAGCATCCGCACCAGCAGATACATACGGCGGCGGCCAGGGGCTTTTGTGGTGACAGGTTCAGACATAGAGCTCATTCCTCCTAAAAAATGTACCGCAGCGCAAAC
>NZ_DCJO01000020.1:0-32588 GCF_002320075.1 Intestinimonas sp. UBA1698
CTTTTTTATCTCCATATTTACTATCCTGCCGATACCTCTGCGAGTTTCGGCAGAATTTTTGCCTTTGTCAACAGGTCCAACTCTTGACGGCACCAACGTCTACTTTACCGACCCTTACTGCGCTTGGCAGAAGGGTACCAACGAAAATTGGAGCGGCCTGCTCCGGTATTTCTGCCCGAAAGGCAGAGTTCTGTCTCGTGCTGCTCCCACCACTCAAAAACGAGGCCTGGCGTTGATTCACGCCAGGCCTCGATCCGCCCAGGAATTATGGGACTTCGAACTCAATTTCGGTTGCACTTAGTTTGACAATTCACTCGCTTCTTCTTAATCCCCAAACACCGAACTGGTGTTGGAGGAGACGACCTCCCCGGGGCTCTCGGAGGAGTTGGCCTCCGACCACGCCCGCTCCAGGGCCGCCCAGTCGCGGACCGGCCGCAGACCGGTCCAGACCTCGTAGACATTCCCATCCTTGTCGTACTTCGGGTCATAATTGTGGGAGTTGGTGGCCTCCTGCACGTCGGCGTAGTACCACTTGGCCGTATCCGTGTTGTCCGGCCAGGTGATCATATCGTCCAGCAGGTAGTCCTTGTGGGGCGCGCGCTCCAGGACCCGGTTGATGATGGTAATGGCCTCCGCCCGGGTGATGTCGTTGTCGGGCCGGAAGGTGCCGTCGGTGTAGCCCTTGACCAGATCGTTCATGTACGCCCGGTTGATCTCGTTGCTGGCCCAGTGCCCGCCGATGTCGCTGAACTGGTCCTCCCCCTCGTACTCGCCGCCGAAGAAGCGGACGGCGATGGCGGCGAACTCGGCACGGGTGATGGACGCGTCGGGATCAAACAGATTGCCCGGCTTGCCGTAGAGGATACCGGCGTTGGACAGCGTGGACACAGCGTTGTTGTACCAGGCGCCAGCATCCACGTCGCCGTAGGAATTGCTCTGGCTCCAGTAGTGGCCGCGGGAGTCCTCCGTCAGCAGACGGAAGAAGATGGTGGCCACCTCGGCGCGGGTAATCTCGGCCTCGGGATGGACCAAGCCGTCGTCCCGGCCGATGATGTAGGCAAAGTGGTCGCCCTTCTCCAGCTCGGGCAGGGGACCCAGAGGCGGATTCGTCTCAGGGATTTCGGTCCCGCCGCCACCGCCGCCGCCACCGCCGGGGATGTACTCAGCGGTGAACACCCACGCCACCGCGCCCTGGAGGCCCTGGAGGCCGTTCCCAGCCGTCAGGGGGATGTTCAAAGTAACGCTCAAGTCCAGCGTGTCGCTGCTCTTCAATTTTCCCAGTTTGACGCCCTCGGCCAGGCTTCCCTCGGCCAGGACGGTCTCCCCCTGCTTTACCGTCAGGGTGACGCCCTCCGCATCCAGGAGCTCGGCGTAGTCCAGCTTCTCGTCGGCGCTGATGCCGTCCCCCTCCGACTCGACCTTGAGGTACATGTTGACCGAGCCTCTCCCCGTGCCGGACACCTTGACCTTGATCGCCTGGCTGACAGCGTCGCCCGGCATCAGGTTTTTCAGGTCCCGGAAGAGGTCGGGGTACTGATGGCCGTGTTCGTCACTGTAGGCGGCCACGTTGGTGAATTGGAACTGTTTTACACTGTGGTCATAGGTGACCGTGGGCACACCGTCATCCGCCAGGGCGGTGACCGCCACGAGGCCCACCATCAGCGCCGCCGCCAGACCCATGGACAGCAGGGCGCGCAATTTGGTTTTCTTCATAGCATGTCACCTCCTCACGGTTGCTGAAGCTGAATTAGAAGCATCGTGCCATCGACTCCGGTCACTGCGCCCCCCTTGTCCGTCCCCCACATGGCCGTTACAGCTCTTGTGGGATCAGCCTGAATGGAGTCGGCCATGACCTGGAGGTTCATATGGTAGCCGTTCTCCGTCGTAACGGTCGCCTTTTCGAGCAAAACCGCTGTACGGCCTCCTGGGGCCACTGGGGTCTGGTAGTAATAATAGCCATCAGAACCTTTCAGCCATCCTTCCCCCGGGAACGTTCCCTCAATTTTCAAATCCTCCAGGCTAGCGGGCTCCCCCACTGCATTTTTCCCCTCTGCATCGGAGGTCCAGGTGGGAACCAGCGCCACACGGATATAGGCTTCCACTTCGCCGGTGTTTTTCACCTGGACATTGCTTTTGGTCTGTTTGTCAAATCCTTCTTCAATCTCCACGCCCGGCGTGGCAACGGTGAAGGTGTTAGTGATAGCGTTGGTGTGGGCGGTGAGCCAGGCCAGAGTACCACCCACCGACATGACCAGCACCATAAGGAGGGCTGCCGCAGCCAGCGGCGTCAGCCTGCACCTCTTCAAAACGCGCTTTCCTCGATAACTCGCCATGGCTTACACCTCCTCCCCGTTCAGCTCAAGTTTCTTTTCCGGCAGGGCTGCAGGCTGGATGTCCTGTGCCTGATTCGTGGTCACCACATCGAACACGTTGTCCACCTTGTCGCTGGCGCCGAACCAGTTGCTGGTCTTCTCGTTGGTAAAGGAGACGGTCCCGGCGCCGCCGCCGGGGACGGTGACATCCTTGCTGGCACCATTCGTACACTCGTACTTCCAAGACCAGCCGGTGCGCTCGGCGACGGTGTAGCTTCCGGCGGTCAGGCCCTGAATCGTCGTGCTGCCCTTGCCGTCGGCACCGCAGCTTATGACCACCGTGTAGGTCTTGCCCCCGCCTGTTACATCAAAGATGAAGTCCTGCTCCACCCCGCCCTTGACGGTTTTTTCGATGGTCAAGCTGCCCTGGTTGGGCTCAAACTTAGCGTAGTAGGTGGCGGCCACGTTCTTGCCGGCTACCTTTTCAGGAACATACTTGCTGTCAGCAGACACCCGGGTCGTGCAGGCCGCGTCGCTGTACCAGCCCACGAAGCGGTATTCCTCACTGCTGGCCGTGGCGGTGGAGCCGATGGCGGTGCCGCTGAGGACTTTTACGGTCTCGCTGGCGAGGGTAACCGTGCCGCAGCCCTCCGGGCCAACCACCTGATATTGGATGGTGACATCCTGCTCCTGATAGTAGAAGGTAATGACGTTCAGCTTGGCCTCCGTCTGGCTTTCCTCAATGCGAATGTTCAGCGTCTGGGGGGTGGAAGTCACTGGGTCATAGTCCTCAATGGGGATGGCCGCCTCGGAAATGACCGCCCCATACCTGCCTTTGCCGTCCTTGGGGTTTGCCAGCGGTTTACCGGTCCCCTGCTCCAGATAGCGCACCTGATAGGGGTACTCATTTCGGATATAATACAGCTTGAGCTCCAAGCCGCCGGCCGTCAGTTCGCCGCTGGCTACCGTACCCTCCACCGTGGAGTCATAGGTAAAGCCGGGGATGGTGAGGGGGTCGGCGGTGTAGGTCGTGCCGATGTCGCCCACAGCCTGGGAAGAGGCGTACTCCGTCCAGGTCGCCCCGTCGGTATTCTGGGTGTAGTGGGTGATCTTGTAGTAGGCGTGGGTGGTATCCTCGGTATAGTAGAAGATGATCTCGTTGACCGCGCCCTCTTCTGCGCTGACTACCAGACGCTTCTGGTAGGCGTCGGGCATCATGCCGGAGACGGGCACGAAGGTCTCGGTGACCACGGCCTTCCGGTTGTTGTCGACCGTCTTTGTATCAGCCACGGGTTCACCAGTCTCTTTGTTCAGGTACCGGACGGTGTAGGGCACAGCATCCTTCTGGATGTACTCGAAGGTAAAGATGTTCTTGGTCGGGTCGTCAATGTTAATGGTCAGGGAGTGGGACTTCACCACGGGGAAGTAGCCCTCCTGATAGCCGTCATAGAGGTCGGCGCCGCCCTTGGCCTCAAAGGTCTTGGTGACGCCCGCCAGACCGGAGCCGGTGGTGGGCGCGGCGATCTCGGTGTCAGTGCCATGGAGCTTGTAGGAGATGGTATATTCCATCAGTGTGTTGGAGCTCCACTTGCCGTAAACCTTCAGATCCTTGTTGACGGGCATATTGACAAAGTCGAAGGCCTTCTCCACGCCGTTGTCCAGGTAGAACCAGCCCACAAAGGTATAGCTGCCGTTGGCGGGGTCTGCGGGAGCCGGGTCCACCAAACTGCCGTGGGAGACCGTCCGTTCGGGGTGGGTGCCGAGTTTGGTCCCAGCCTCCAGCGCGGCCTTATCCAGATAGAACTCCACCGTGTGGGTGACGGGCACCCACTTGGCGTAGAGGCTGAGCGCCACCTCTCCATTCACATTATTGGGTCCAGCGGGCATAGTGTGTGCGGAAAAAACAAATTCCTCTCCGGAGCATTCAGGGTTTAAATACCAACCAGCGAACGTCACAGAACCGGGCTCATACTTTGCAGGCACCTGATCATCCGTTGGAACATAGGCATAGCTGCTCAGATTTTTTTGATAGGGGATATTTTCTTCCGTGTGAATTAGCTCTGTAGGATTGTAGAACACAATGTCAAAAGAGTTCCGGGTATAATAGAGATACATTTCTTTGCTTACCTTGTTAAAAATGGTGCTGGGATAATAGTCACCTTTCGTAAAGCCAATGATCTCATGGAACTCTTCAGATTCCGTTAAACGTCCACTATTCGGCAAGTACACTGTTTTATACAGGTCGTACTTCTTCCCACCGTGTTCATGTGCTCCGGTACCGTCCAAGGACTCGACATAATAGTACAGCGTGGCACTATCGTCTGTATTATTCCTTGTAAACGTGATATTCTCACTGGGCATAGTGTCAATAGACAGTACATTTGTGCCAGGTTTGAATGTCTGACATCCGTCGGGAACTTTCCACTCTGTACCTTTATATGTTGTCCCGTTAGTTCCAACAATTGGGAACATAGTATGAATATCCGCGCCCCACTTATCCGTGATTGTCGCAACAGTATTGTTGCTTGCCCGGAACGTGAGGGTGAACTGGGTCCGGTCAAAGTATACGTTCATGACGGAACTGCCGTCTGCGGCCACGGTAATCTCGTCGGAGCGCACATAGGTCCAGAGCGCAGTGTCCATCCCGCTGGCGCTGGCATTCAGATAGCATTCGTCAGTGTGGGTGTGCGCGGTTTCCATGCAGGTCAGCGTATAGCAATCAGGGAAACTGTGGTTGTGATTAGTCAGACCGCAAGAGTAACAGGTGTCGGTATGGATGTGGGTACAGGAGAGGGTAATTTGAGTCGTATCCCTCTTATACCCACTATTTGTGTACGCACAATACCATTTGCCATCCAGGTAGAGGTAATAATGTGTGGTACTGACAAACTGGCCCGTCGTATATGTATAGATCCCATCACCGTTTGTAGAGATAGTCTCGTCTGGCGTAGCCTCTTTCAGCGTGCGGTTGTTGGCGGCCTTATAGCAACCCACAGTATGGGTATGTGTGCAATTCACTGTACATCCGGCCTCAGTGTGGTTATGCTCCGGGAGTGTACAGCTTAACTCATAGCATTCATCCTTGGTATGCTGATGGGTCTCCAATCCGCAAACCAGTTGATTGCTTCCGTAAGTAATGGTAGTACCAGGCTTGGCATAAATCTCACTAGACTTGATGTAGGAATACCCCTCATCATTGGCATTCTCGCCCCAGACGACAATGGAAACCTTAGCGGTGTCGTCCGGCTGCCAAAGCGCCTTGTAGGTCTTGTTCCCGGCGGGCATTTCGTCGGGCAGATCCACAACAGTCGTTCCGTCCTCAGACCACCCCTTAAAGGTATACCCAGCCTTGGTGGGCGTACCCACATCATCAACGATGGGCGTGCCGTAGCGGGCGTAGATGGGCTCCACGCCGTAGCCGCCGTCCAGGTCGAACAGCATCAGACTGTAGATGCGGTCATAGTAGACCTCCACCACGGTGCTGCCGTCGGCGGCGATGGCGGGCTTCTCATACAGCAGCGAATAGAAGCCCTCAGGGTTATTCTCGGTGTCATCGTCTTTGTCCCAAGCCACCTCGGGCACGGGGGAGTTGGTCAGGCCCTGCCTGGTCTCCCGCTCTACCTCCGTATACTGGTCGTTGTCCACGTTCTGCTGATAGTGGATGACGGTGTAGTCCACGTTGGTGGGCTTGTAGACCACGGTGATCGTGTGGTCCTCTTGAATGTTGGTATAGTTCAGTTCAATGGAGGAAGAGGTTTCCGCCGCTTCGCCCACATAGGGCAGATAGCCCTGCACGACCGGGAAGGTGACCGTAGCGCTGAAGCTGCTGCCCGCGGCCAGGCTGGCGGTGTAGGGGTCGGCTACCATCTCGCCATTCTCGAACACATAGTGGATGACCACATTGTAGGTCGCCGGGGTAGGCGTCTCATTCGCCAGAAGCATCCGCTTCAGGGAATAACCATGGACCACAGGGGTGCTGTAGTCCACTGCGCCGGCCTCCTCGCCGGAGGCATCCTCCCCTTCCGCCGCTGGCTCCTCGGTGGGCGCAGGGGCCTCGGGTTCCTCGGTGGGCGCAGGGGCCTCAGGTTCCTCGGTGGGCGCAGGGACCTCGGGTTCCTCGGTGGGCGCGGGGGCCTCGGGTTCCTCGGTGGCCGCAGGGGCCTCGGGTTCCTCCACAGGCTCCTCCGGCAGCTCGACCACGGCAGGCTCAGTCACGATGGCCACCACCGGCTCCTCCGGCAGCTCAATGACGGTGGGCTCGGTCACAGTGACCACCACAGGCTCGCTCAGGATGGTCTCCCCGCCGATGACACTGCGGCAGCGCACATAGGCCTGGCCGTTCTCGTCCAGCAGGTTGACCACCATAGGATAGCTCAAATTACACTCCGCCTCGGTCTGGCCAAAGATATCCACCCACAGCTCCGGGGATTCCATCACCCGGATCTGCCACTGATAGGTCTCGGCGTCCGCAGGGTCTGCCGTGAGGACCGTCTTTTCGTTTTCCGGCAGCTCGACCGCCTCGACCGCGTCCTCCTCCAGCATCAGGGCGAGCGTACTCACATCCGGCTCGAGCCCCGGCTCGAAGGCGTAGGCCGGGACCATGCCCGCAAGCAGACCCAGGCACAGCGCCAGCGCCAAAATTCGTTTTTTCATCCTAAGTCACACCTCTTTTCCGGGCGTCACGCCGCCGCCGGCCAGCCCTGCACGTCCAGGACCGTGCCCCCGGCCGGGATCGGATTGTTCTTCACCTGCACCGCCTGGGCCTCAATGTCGATGGCAACGGTGCAATTCTGATACGCATTGCCCATATCGGCCGCGAAAGTGACGGTATCAAACAGGGCCACGCGGTTTTCCTCGCCGGAGGCCACAGGCTCGGCGCAGTAATACCAGCCGTCCTTTTGCAGCCACTGCCGGGCATCCACATTCAGCGACACCACATCGCCGGAGAGCGGCGCGCCATCCGCCCCGGTGACGGTCACCGCCACCTTCACACGGGTATAGAAGGGCTGGCTGCCGCTGTTCTCCACATAGGGGATCTTGGACACCGACTGGCCGGGCATCACGCCGGTGATCGGCTCGTCGGGATACTCGGCCAGTTGGCCGTCCGCACCCTGCTGCATCTCGTGCAGGGTCAGCTCCACGGTGCCGGTGGTAATCACGTTGGTGGCTCTGCCCTCCGCCGTGAAGTAGGCCAGGGTGCCCAGGGCGCACAGGGCCAGCACCGCGGCGACCACGCCGGCAATCGCAAGTCGTTTCTTCATCCTCTTACCGCCTTTCCGTCCGGAATCGAATGCTCTCTCTGTTCCCTGCTGTTCTCACAGGAATGGTCAAAGTCATGTGCGGGGATGGGGTCTGCAAGGGGTCTTTTCTGGCAGGGAGGCCGAAATCAATGGCGGAGGGGAGGGGGAAACTCCCCTCCGCCCGTTATGTCTGGGAACCGGTACCGCTTACATATGGAAGCTCAAATTATTTGCCGTCAAAGGCCACAAAGGCGGCGGTGGCGTTGGCAAAGCCGTCGGCCTGGATGGCATCGGCCTGGACCAGAACGTCAAAGGTGCCGTCTTTGACATTACTCAGGTCCGTCACGGAAGCGGGAATGGCGATGCTGCCCCAGCAGTTCCAGAAGGTCATCTCTCCGGGCGCAAGCGCGTTGACGTAGGTGAAGCTGTACTGCATATAATTCTCGTTGTCAACCGTCACAGGCGTACCCTTGTCGTTCGCCCCCAAATCAGCAATGACCTGCCCATTGTTGATAGCGGTGCTAGTCCAATAGCTATTCTCCCACAGCATGTCGTTCAGGTAGGCAGGGATGAGCACACGGACACGGACATAGGCATCATTCGTCTTGCTGGTGTTGATGACATAGGGACACTTGCGGACGCTGGTACCGGGAGTCATGTTTTTGCCGGCCTCCGCCAAATACTGGGCATAGTTCTCAGCATCTGCTTTGATCTGGTCATCGGTGAAGTAAGCGCCTGTCCACTTGGTATCAGCAGCAGTTCCAGCAGCGCCGTTCATGGTTTGATTAGGTGTCCACAGCGGGCTGGTAGAGGTTGCACCGTTGGCCACACCTGCGTTCACGCGGTGGAGCTGGGACTCAATCAACTCAATGCTTACGCTACCAACGGTAAAGGTGTTCTCGGCAGTCTTGGTATCAGTGAAGTAGGCCAGAGACATGCCGATGACCAGAGTGGCCAGCATGCAGACGGCCAGTGCGGCAGTCAGAATCTTCTTCTTCATGATTTAGCTTCCTTTCCTGTTATGTAATTTCAGTTATGTCTTGCGAATCAAGCCGTAGGAACTTTGTTCCAGGCCTCAGCAGCAGTTCCCACGCCGTCCTTCTGTACCGCATAGGCGGTGAAGGTCAGGGTGGGAGCGGAAGCTGTTTGGGCAGTAATCTCATCCATCATAGCCTTGGTGACGCTATCCTTGACAAGCACCTTGTTAGCGGTGAACGTTGCGGGATCCCCGGACTCATAGCCAATCACGTCGAAGCTCTGGTCTGTATCGCTGGCGGCGACCTCACGGTAGTACACGCCAGTCACGCCAGTCACGCCAGTCAGTTCCTTCCAAGAGTCCTCGCCGAGTTTGACCTTATAGCTGATGAAGTCGTCCAGATTGTCGCTCTCCGCGATCTTCACAAACAGCCAGCAGGCCTCGCTGCCCGCCTTGACGGTGACCTTGGGGTCCTTGGCAATCGTCTGGCCGGGCACCATCTTAAACTCTTTTGTATTTCCCCCGGCCTCTTCTGTCAGCGTAATGTTGATGTTGCCGACGGTAAAGGTGTTTTTGACCTCCTCGGTCTTGGCGGTCAGCCAGGCCAGGGTGCCGCCGATGCCGATGGCCACGGCCAGCGCCAGGGAAAGTACCAGGGTCAGTGTCTTTTTCATGTGTTTTCTTCTCCTTTCTTCTCTTGGGGTCGCTTGTTTTGGGTACCGGGTAAGTTTATCAAATGCCTTTCGGCTTTCCCCCTGTATCAGGCTGGGCGGCGCGCTTTTTCTCCGCCGCCTTCCGGTCGGACTTTTCCGCCCATTTGAGCAGCTCGGGCGTGAACAGAAGCACCAGCAGCACGCCGATGACGCTCCAGCCCACATACATGCCGGGCGGATGGGTGAGAAAATTGGACAGATAGCCCAGCTTGGGTATGCAAAACACCGGCTTACCGATCAAATTCTTGAAGTGGACCGGCGCGCCGTCCACGGCGTCGTTGGCGTCGCCCTTGGTGGTGAAGCGCTGGTTCTCGCCGTCAATGTCCACCACCCGGTGGGTGGCCACCACCAGGTCCTCGTTCATGACAAAGGTGATGGGGTCCCCCACCTGAATCTGCTCCGCCGGGACCTTTTTGACATAAATCAGCGCGCCGGTGGGGTAAGTGGGCTCCATACTGCCGCTGAGGACCACGAAGGGGGTCAGCCCCACCAGCCGCACGCCCACCAGCAGCACCGCCAGCAGAACGACCGCCGCCACCAGCACCGTCGTCACGATATTCCACAGCCTTTTCAGCAGCGTGGGCATCGGCTTCCCTCCCGTTTGGTTACAAATTTCATTTTTGCTGTGCTGTTTGGCGCAATCATGCACTTTTTCTTGTGTCGCATCAAATTCCTACAAATATGCTTTGTTTTCTCAATTTTACACAGAACATGGAACTAT
This sequence comes from Intestinimonas sp. UBA1698, assembly GCF_002320075.1. Lineage (NCBI taxonomy): Bacteria > Bacillati > Bacillota > Clostridia > Eubacteriales > Intestinimonas > Intestinimonas sp. UBA1698. Next base: position 9,963 of record NZ_DCJO01000020.1, read on the forward strand.
TTGTATGGTAACACTTTCGTGCAAGGAAGTCTACGCATAAAAGCGAAAAATTTTTACTAATCACTTCTCTTTTTGTAACCAAAGCATGCGTCCCCCTCACAAAACGTGTTTTGGGAGACTTCCAGCACCGTCGCCACGATATTCCACAGCTTTTTCCGCAACGAGGGCATTGACTTCCCTCCCATTCGGTTACAAATTTCATTTTTCCCGCGCTGTTCCGCGCAACCATGTAGACTTTCTTGCGCAAGAGTGATACGATATCAACAGTGCTGGATTCTATGTAAAACGGCGAAATAACGGCACCTTTGATGGGACTTCTATCCTGCGCAGGAAAGTCTACACATAAAAGCAAAAATTTTTTACAAATTACTTTTCTTTTTGTAACCGAAGCATGTGCTCCCATTTCAAAAATGTGTTTTGGGAGACTTTCAGCAGTGCCGCGGCCTGGCGGGAATTGAGCTCACCCTCCGCCCAGCGCGCCCGGACCTCCAGAAAATCCGCGGGCACCGGGATGGCCTCCCGCCCGAACCGCACGCCCCGCGCCTTGGCCGCCGTGATGCCCTCCCGCTGCCGCTGGCGGATGAATTCGCGCTCCGTCTGCGCCACATAGCTCAAAAGCTGTAGCACAATGTCCGAGATCAGCGTCCCCGTCAGATCCCGGTCCTGCCGCGTATCCAGAAGCGGCATGTCCAGCACCACAATGGCGGCCTGCTTCTCCTTCGTGATGAGCCGCCACTGCTCCAGAATCTCGTTGTAGTTGCGCCCCAGCCGGTCAATGCTCTTGACGAACAGCGTATCGCCCCGTCGAAGCCGGTGCAGCAATTGCTGATACCCCTGCCGGTCAAAGTCCTTGCCCGACTGCTTGTCCATATAGATTCTCTTTTCCTCTACCCCGGCTTTATAAAGGGCGTCGAGCTGTCTTGCCTCGTTCTGCTCGCGGGTGGATACCCGAATATAACCGTAGGTCTGCCGCATTACATGCTCCTCCTTTATTATTTTGATCCATTTATTCTAGGGAACCTGCCGCCCTATATTTCGGTCTTTTCCATAGAAAAAGGGAAAGCCCGGACCCTCAAAGCGAGGATTCGGGTCTTCTGCCTGTAGTGTTCCGATTTTCGGCGCTTCCATACGCCTGTTTCCGGCGGCCGCAACCGCCAGTTGCAAAATTTCAAAGGCGGCTTGGTGGACTTTTTGCGCCCCCCGGGCTATACTGGGTCCATCAAGCTTCAAAGGAGGACCCACCGATGTCCCTTGGCGAAACCATCCACCGGCTTCGCACCGAGCAGAACCTCTCCCAGGACGGCCTGGCCGACGCTCTGGGCGTCTCCCGCCAGTCCATCTCCAAATGGGAGACCAACCGCTCGGTCCCCGATCTGGACAAGCTGGTCAAGTTGAGCGGCGTATTTGGCGTTACACTGGATGAGCTGGTCCTGGGCGAGCGCCCCGCCCCCGCGCCGGACCCCGTCCCGCCGGCTCCGCCGCCGCATGCCGCCTTCCCGCCCCGGAAAATCGCCGGGGCTATCCTGCTCTGCATGGGGTTTCTGGTGGTTCTGTCCTGTACGCTGCTGGGCTCCCTCCTCGCCGGGCTGCTCTTCGCCTCTCCCCTTCTGCTCTGCGGCGCCGTGTGCTTCCTGCTCCGCACCCATACGGGGCTCTGGTGCGCATGGGCCGTCTGCATCCCCGTGGATGTCTACCTGCGCTATGCCACTGGAATCGACTGGAGGCTGACCCTGTTCACCCCCCACTTTCAGCCCAGCATGAACTACATCCGCCTGGCCGTCGCGTGGGGGCAGTTGGCAGCCATGGTGCTGCTGGTCTTTCTGACCGCCGTGCTGCTCCGCAAAAAAGAGCTGGCGGACACCCGCCGCAGTCGGGGCCTGCTTCTCGGCGGCTGGGCTCTTTTCCTGCTTTCGTGCGTCCTGCCCTCCCTCCTCTGGTCCAGCCAGAGGTGGTTTGCCTTTTTCTTCGCCGCCCTGGACTGGGGCCGGATTGCCCTGCTGGCCGCCCTGCTGGTGCTGACACTCCGCTTCCTGCGGGGCCGAAGGGCGGAAAACACAGCCACCTGCTGACCGGCGGTGGGGGGAGACGAGCGGTCTCTCCCCACCGTTTCTTTCTTTTTTTCTGGAAAGCATTTGCATCAGGCTTCCTGGAACGATATAATAAGCCATATTGAATGCCCATATCCAAAAGGAAAGGAGGGCCGCCCTGTGGGAAGGCAAAAGAAGATCAATCCGGCCGTCCTCTATTTCCCTGCCGGAATCCAGGAAAAACTGTGCTACCTGCGGCAATACCCGCTGACGGTCATCCACGCGCCGGCCGGCTTTGGCAAAAGCACCGCCCTGCGCCGTTTTTTTGAGCAGAATGTCTCCCCATCCACCCCGGTCCTGTGGCATACCTTCCTGGCCCGGCAGCCCTCCGCCTCCTGGCGCTCCATCTGTGCCCTGATCGGTCAGGCCGACCGAAAATGCGCCGACGAGCTGGCCGCCATCGGCCTGCCCGACAGCGACGTGCTGCCCGAGCTGGCGGAGGCGCTGGAAAATCTGGAGTGCAACGAGGAGACCTATCTGGTGCTGGACAGCTTTGAGCTGTCTGGCCTGCCTACCCCGGAAACGCTGCTGGAGCTCTTCTCCAAGCAGGGGAGCGAGGGGCTCCACATCGTCGTCGTCACCCGGGAGCTGGCTGCCAGCGTCCTGCTCTCCAACCACCGCGTCTACCGGCTGGAGGCGGCGGATTTTACCTTCTCCGCCGCGGATACGGAGGGCTACTTCCGCCTGGCCGGGCTGGACGTGGCCCGTGGGCAGGCGCTGGCCGTCCACCAGGCAACCGGCGGCTGGGTGCTGGCGCTGCACATGCAGATCATGGCTTACCTGAAAAGCGGCGCCTTCTCCAGCGCCGACACCTACCAGCTCATCCAGCAGGTGGTGTGGGACGGGCTCACCGACGCCGCCCGGGAGCTCTTTCTGTCCGTATCCATCCTGCCCCACTTCACCCTCTCCCAGGCGGTCAGCCTCACCGGCCAGGATGTGGAGCAGACGGAGCAGCTCATGCTGGAGCAGGCCGCCTTCGTCCACTTCGACGAGGAGACCCACTCCTTTTACCTCCATACGATCTTTGCCGCCTTCCTCCGCAACAAGTTCCAGCTCCTGCCCGAAGCGCGCCGGAAGGCCATTTACCTGGCGGCCGGCGATCTGTCGGCCCGGGCCGGCGACCGGACCAACACCCTGCAGTTTTATTACTACTCCGGCGCGTGGGAAAAGCTGCTGGCCCTGCCCCTGACCAGCTACGACCTGGCGGACGTGCTCGACGAGACCACCAAGCCCATGATCGTCGATGTAGTCGAGCATACCCCATATGAAATCAAGGCCAGATACCCCTTTGCCATGGTGCCGCTGGCCTTTACCCTGTTCTTTCTGCACGAAAACGAAAAGCTGGTGGCCGCCAGCGGCGAGATCGAGCGGATCATCCGGGAGAGCGAGCTGTCCCAGCGCCAGAAGAACAGACTGCTGGGCGAGATGGAGCTGCTGCTCTCCTTCCTGGAGTACAACCGCATCGACGCCATGAGCCGGCGCCACCGGCGGGCGCTGGAGCTGCTGCGCGGTCCCGCCGCGCTCATCAACACCAAGAGCACCTGGACCTTCGGCTCCCCCTCCATCCTGTATATGTACTGGCGGGAGACCGGCAAGCTGTCGGAGGAGCTGGAGCAGATGGATGCGTGCATGCCCATCTACTACCGCCTGACCCAGGGACACGGCACCGGCGCGGAGCACATCATGCGGGCCGAGGCCCAGTTCCTCCACGGCGAGACGGAGGAGGCCGAGGTACTCTGCCACCGCGCCCTGTTCGCCGCCGACACCAGGCACCAAAACAGCATCTATCTGTGCGGCCTGTTCCTGTTGGCCCGGATCGCCCTGCTGCGGGGGGACAAGGCGCTGTTTCAAAACGCCGTCCAATCCATCGCCGAGCGCTCCCGGCAGAATGCCGAGGACCTGTGCCGCTACACCCAGGATCTGTGCCTGGGCTATCTCCACACTCTGCTGGGCAACGACCAGGCCGTGGCCCCGTGGCTGGCCGAGGGGGAGATCACCGACCGGCGTCTGGTGGTGATGACCCAGCCCTTCGCCTACATCGTCTATGGCCGCTGCCTGCTGCGGCGGCGGGAATACCGCAAGCTGCTGGGGGCCTGCCAGCACATGGCGGCCCTGTCCTCCATCTTCCCCAATCTGCTCTCCCAGCTCTACGCCAAGCTCTACTTCGCCCAGGCCCTGGACGCGCTTGGGAAACACCCCGAGGCTCAGGCGGCCCTTCAGGAAGCCCTGGACATGGCCCTGCCCGACGGCGTCCTCTTCCCCTTTGCGGAAAATTACGACGGGCTGCGCTCCCTGTTGCCCGGAGTGGTCTCCTCCGCCCAGCGGGACGACCTGTCCCGAATCGAGGCCCTGGCCGGCCAGCTCGACCTCTCGCTGGGCCGCCTTCAGAGCACCCGGCCCGAGCTCTCCCCCCGGGAGCGGGAGGTCTACGAGCTCATCCGGGCGGGCGTCACGGGCAACCGCGAGCTCGCCGAGACCCTCCACGTTTCCGTAGCCACCGTCAAAACCCTCCTGGGCCGCATCTACGAAAAAACGGGGGTTTCCTCAAAAACCCATTTGGTGCTGTCTGATTTATAGAATCAGACCCGGCTTTTCGAAAAATAGCCAATCGGATGACTGCCATCCCTCAAAAACAGTGATATGCTTCCTCTGTAAGAGACTGTGGTATCGCACGCGGTCTCTCCCAGAGGGAGCATTCTTTTTTCGTGCGCAGCCGCGCCTTGGCTCCGTTAACAGACCCCCTGACTCAAAAATCGCTTGCAAAATATTCCTGTGTGCAGTAAAATTGATACAACTCAAAATAAGAATCAGAATTAGGGTCAAAATTCAGGGGTGAGGTTATGTCAAAGCATGGTTTACAGCACAGGGGGCTGATCCGGCGGAGCAAGATCCTCCGCTCAGCCGTGAAGCTGTTTTTGGAGAAGGGCTATGCGTCCACCACAACGCCGGAGATCATGAAGGCCACAGGAATGTCCGCATCTTCTTTTTTTGCCGCATTCAAAGACAAAGAGGCACTTCTGCTGACGCTGGTCGGGCAAATGTTTGAAAGCCAGTTCAAGAATGCCGGAAGCCTGCTGTGCGCCGATATTGACCCGCTTATGCTCTATGCGGTAGAGACGGCGCTGCAAATGCATATTACGGAGTTGTCCGAGCCGCTGCGCGAGTTGTATGTGACCGCCTATACGCTGACCAGCACAGCAGAGTATATCCACCGGAACACGGCAAAGAAGTTGCCCGCGATTTTCCACCTATATCAGCCGAACGCCACCGAAAAGGACTTTTATGAGTTGGAGCTCGCCTCCTCCGGTGTTACCCGGAGCTATATGGCCAAGCCCTGCGACATGTATTTTCCCATGGAGCAGAAGCTGCGGCGTTACTTGGGCTGCTGTTTTCGGATCTATGATGTGCCGCGAGAGAAGTATGAGCCGGTCATCGAAGCTGTCCTGCGGACGGATCTGCACACAGAGGCAGAGAAGATCATTGCGGAGACCGTGGCAAAGGCCGAAGCGGGTTTCGATGCGCTGTTGGAAGAGACGCAACCGCACCATGGATCACTCTGAAGCCTTTTTGTCCTCCGAGCACGAAACCATTGCGTATCCATTTCTTTTCCATCCATCTTCAAGAAAGGAGGAGCACACTTTTGAGTAGCCGCAGCGAAATACAGCCGCCCACCATCCTGCGCGTCATGCCGCTGGAGGGGTTCCGCCTGCGGCTGGAGCTGGGCAGCGGCAGCGTGCTGGAGCTGGACATGTCCAACCGCCTGGATACCATCCGCTTCTGCCCGCTGAGGGAGCTGGAGGTCTTTCAGTCGGTCACCACGGACGGCAGAAGGCTGTACTTCGGCAGGGCCCTGGAGATCACGGCGGAGGAGGCCATGAGTCTGGCGATGGTTCCGCCTCCCCGCTATGTGCCGGGAGGTGAGAAGGGTGGCTGAGCCCCGCTACCGCGGGTGCATCCAGATGCTGGTGATGGACCTGGCCGTGGAGGACATCCTCTGCCTGCGCCTGAAGGACCCATCCGGATTCTACCCCACCGTCACCTGCCGGGACGTCCTCTATTCCCAGCTCTCCCCAGCCGACATCGGGCGGACCATTCTCTCCGTTCAGGCGATCCCGCCGGACAAGCTGGGCGTACCGGAGCTGGAGGCCGTGTGCAGGCAGTACTGCCTGGACTCCCTGGACCCGGACGGTCAGTGGCTGATCCACGCTTTGGCCCGATACCGGGCCAAACTGCTGCTCCATTGCATGGACCTGGGGCCGCCCCGTCTGGTGGTGGCCGGCGATGTGGAAGTCCGCCGGAAGCCGTCCGGCGAGTTCCGGTACTGGGAAAACGGCTATACCTATCAAGACGCCTACCTCCGCCACACGGTGTCCCCGGCGGACGGCTAAGGCATCGGAAGAGCATAATTGGAAGAGAATCAACATCCAGAAAGAGGAGGGAAACACCTTGCAAACCAGAACCAAAGCGCTGCCGCGGATCATCAGCCTCATTTTGAGCGTGGTCCTGCTGGCTAACCTCATCACCCCCGCCCTGGCCGTACTCAGGGACGCCCCTACGGCCGATGGCCTCGTCCTGGTGGACGGAGACGGCAATCAGGTCGCCGTCGATGCCTCCTGGGAGGAGACCTTTCCCTACGGCACCTTTGCCTTCGACGCCAGTCAGTTGGCGCTGACCGAGGGCGACGGGGCTCAGACCATCCGGGTCTACCGCTTGGGCGGCACCCGGGGCAAGGCCGAGCTTACCCTGTCCTTCTCCCCCGCGGTCACACCGTTGGATGACGGCACCTACAGCTTTGCCAACGCCGCCGGCATCCTGGACTTTGACATCGAGGTGGAGGACGCCCTGCCCATCGCGGCCTATCAGGCTTTTGGCCAGGACGCCGCGCCTCTGGCCCCCGCCGCGCCGGTAAGCGTATCGATAGTGGAGGAGGACTCCACGGAAAACACGGTGGATGAAGCCGGCGAGACCGTCTACGGGTACACTGTGCTCCAGGCCGACGTAAAGGCCGACGGCTATCAGTGGCAGGCCCTGAACGCCAATGGCATTTGGGAAAACGTGGGCGACGGCGAGGCCACCCTGGAGATCGGCAATGAGGTGCTGGAGCTCAGCGACTTCCGCTGCGTCTACACCGTCGGCGGCGTCTCCTACTGCACCGACTCCCTGGGCGGCGAGCCCTACGTGGCCGAGGAGAACCTAGACCAGGAGATCCCCGACGACGTGGAGCGCAATCCCGCGCAGTCCTTCCACAAGCTGGACATGCAGGACGGCGCGTACGACACCTATGAGTTCTACATGACCTTCGCCGAGGGCGAGTGGGTCAAGGAAATCCGCATCACCCCCACCGACGACGACCGTTCGGAGAATGTGGAGCTGGTGTCCTTCCGGATCGACGCCTGCAAGGGCGGCGAGCTGTACGACACCGCCAACACCCTGCTGGTCAGCATCGAGGACAACGACGAGATCCTGCCCAGCCAGTTCTCCTTCCCCGTCACCGACGTCACCGTGGACAAGGCCGCCGGCTCGGCCCTCCTGACGGTGGAGCGCATCGGCGCGCTGCAGTATGTGACCACGGTGGACTATCACACGGTGGACGGCACTGCCACGGCCGGACAGGACTACGTCCAGACCAGCGGCACACTGTACTTTTCCAGCGACGTGTCCGAGATGACCATCGAGGTGCCCCTGATCGACGACGGGGCCGTGGTGGATGAGGCGGACGCCGACTGCTCCTTCACCGTCGTGCTGGAAAATCCCCAGGGCGGCGGCGCGGACAGCTCCATTCTGGATGGCGCCGCCACCGTCCGTCTGTATAACTCTGGCACGTCCCAGGCGCCCAATCTGGCCACCATGCTCTACACCCCCGAGGCCGACGACGTGTCCGGCAGCACCGAGACCACCAGGGCCTCCATTGTGGGGGGCTCCAGCGGGAGCGTTTCCGCCACGCCCGTGGAGCAGGGCGAGGCCGCCCCGGTGGCCGTCACCTTCGGCAGCGGGGACGGCGATGTCAGCCTGCTGACCTATGACCTTAGCGCCGAGTTGAAGTTGAATCGCAGCGCCCTGCCCAGCAGCCGCTATTGGGTCGACAACGCCGATCTGGGCGGAATGGGCTCCTACAATGATACCAACAATGCCCAGGGCCTGGCCTATCAGGGCTGGGATGATCCCAGCCAACTCCGCTACAACGGCAGCTATTACGGTCGCTACAAAGGTGACGTAGGCGGAGGCAACAGCAAATTCAGTTGCTGGAACACCCAGACCTTTGAAAATTTTGACCAGTTGTTTACCACGGTATACGCCACCTATCAGGGCAAAACGGAAAACAACTACCTGAATCAGTTCCACACCGTGGTCTGGGCCGGCGTCGCCAACAGCAGCAACGTCGCCGGCGGCAGCAACGTCGCTGAGATTTCACGCATCAGCGGGTCCGGCGCCGGTAGCTTTTCCAATGTGAACCGCACCTATACGATCAAGAAAGGCGCCGCGGGCATCTTCTTCTCCTTCGGCATTGAGGACAGAGGATGGGCCGATACCCGCCACGCCGGCTGCCGGTCCGATCAGATCGCCCGCGCAGCCCGCCGGACCCTCTCTCAGCCGGTTTCGTATCTGATCCACACCGCCGATGACGACGCCATAACGGCAGCGGACCGGGTTTCCCTCTATAATAATATTGCGCCTCAGATTACCGTGCCCGTCGGCCAGGGCGGTGCTACCTCCGACGGGAAGGTCTATGTAGGCACTCAGCTCTCCCTGAGCAAGCCCCTCTATTCCACCTATTCCTATGCCGAGGGGGCTGCGGCTCCGGTATACCTCTCCACCGGCAGCACCACCGTCAACACAGGCGCTGTAGCCGACGATGGCTCCGCCAGCCTGCGGATCATCGGCGGCAGCGGCAACAGCTTTGCCAACGGCGGCAACCTGAGCACCAGCAGCAGCTACACCGTCAACGCCGTGCTCAACCGCTCGCAGAAAATCAACGTCAACGTGGCCCCCTCCGTGCCCCGCCTGGAGGACGGCCGGACCATCGACCCCGATCAGATCCAGAGCACCCTGACGGCCTTCTGGAAGCGGGCCAATCAGGCCACCGTCACCTGGGCCTCCCCCGAAGCCGTCAACGGTCAGTATACCGGCCGCTTCACCACCCAGACCTCCTTCCTCACCGGCAAGCTCACCTTCCCCGCCGCCGATTCCAAGGGCAACAGCACCTCGGCGACGAAGCTCGACAATGTAAAATCCATCAACTTCCACCTGCCTCACGCCGACCAGATTCTCTTCAACGGCGTGCAGTACAACGGCGACGACGACATTCCCATCCCCGTGGGCATGTTCAGCGCCGAGACCCTGTCCTTTACCTACTACCAGTCCGATTATGTCTCCGTGGAGAGCGACATGACCCTGGTCATCACCCGGGTGGAGCACTACGTGGACATGAATGGCAACGGCATGCTGGACGGTTCTCTGGACAACGTCAACCAGTTCCACACCGAGGCCGTGAACGGCGTGGAGGACGTGCTGGTGCAAACCCTCAGCGCCCAGGACTACACCGCCACTACTTTTACCCCCGTGCTGGATGAGAATGGAAACGCCCGCCAGCAGTTCCTCAAGTTCTACTACAACATGACCCCCCGCTGCCTCACCGTGCCCACCGGGGCCAGCGCGACGGACCGGGCTCAGATCCTGCCCTCCTTTGTCACGTCCGTCACCGACGCATCAGACAAGGCCGCCCTGTCCACCGAGATGCAGGGCTACCGCTTCATCACCAGCGGCAAGTATTCCAAGGACTTCGACATCTACAACAACATTGGCCAGGTCACCGACACCAAAAAGGCCGGGACCTGGTCCGGCGACGGTAAGCTGATGTATCAGGCCGCCGCCAACGCCACCGAGACCGTGGATATCCCCCTGGGCGGCGACTTTGACCCCATCCACCCCACCTACGTCTATTCAGACGGCACGGAGTCCCTCGACCCGCCCAGCAAAACGGGCAAGACTCTGACCGACGTCACCTTCAAGCGTGAAAACTGGAATCCTAAGTACCAGGGCAATATGCTCTACCCCTTCCGCAACCCGGAGCCCATCTTCGTCTCCGACTCCCTGGTGGGTGAGAACCTGCCCGTGGCCAATCTGGTCAGCAAGGCCGGCGAGAACGGAACTGCGTCGGATACATACAGCGCGGATCAGCTCAACGCCTATCTGGGCAGCTTCAACCCCCTGGACACCGTGGCCCTGTGCATCCGTCCCCAGTCCCTGACCACGGATGAGATTCAGGCGCTCTTCCATCCCTCCACCATCTCCACACTGGACATCATCGAGTCGGGCGAGCACCGCATCGAGGTGGACTCCTCCAACCCGGCGGGCTTCAAGTCCATCCCCGACGCCAGCGGCCTGCGCCGCACCAGCGCGGGCGACGCCGACGTGACGCAGGCCGCCGACAGCGGCAACAGCTCTAACTCCATGTCGGAATTCAACGTGGATCTGGGCATTGAGCTGCCCTCCCTCAGCGTGGGCCTGACCGACTACGTCACCCTCATTACCGACGGCAGCGAATTCGGCTTCTCCATCGGCATTCCGGTGTTCAAGGCCGAAAAGAGCACCACGGCTTATACGGCCTCGGATAAACGCCTCAATCCCGCCGAACAGACCGCTTACGGCAAATGGGAGCGCAGCGGCCCCCTCAAAGAAAATGCAGGTAACCTCTCCAAAATTAAGAACGCCTTTGCCAATCCGGGCGAGTTAATCAAGGGAGAGGAATGGCAGAAGGCCAAAGAGGCCCAGAGGGCCGCTGTCGACAGTGACAAGCTCATCAAGAGTAAGGGCATGGAGTTCTCCGTGGCCTTCAACGTAACCATCATGTTCAAGTACAGCCCCACGGAGAACGCCTACCGCTTTACCTCCGCCATGCTGTTCCTCCAGTTTGGCTTCCAGTTCAAGCAGACCATCCGTCTGACCGTCTGCCCCATCGTCTACGCCTACTTCGTGGTGGGCGCCTCCCTGGAACTGGCGGGCGGCGTCGTCAACGAGCGGGAGGTCGTCGAGGATACCAGCGGCATGCTGGACGTCAATACGGTCCCCGCTACCGTGAACTCCGACGCCAGCGCGTACAACAACGGCAAGCTGGCCTACATAGCCACCAACCTGAGCACCGGCCTGACCTCCGGCTGGAAGACCGCCGACGACGAGGTCGCCTCGGGCAAAAAGGTCCTGGCCGGCTCCAAGGGTGACGCCTTCACCTTCATCAGCAAGTCCGACGCCGTGAATCTGTATTTTTCCGGCAAGGTCAAGGTCGAGCTGAAGGACGGCAGCACCTGGAACAACCTGGGCTACGTGGCCTCCGACGGCTCCGCCCCGGTGCTGGTCATGTTCGACGAAAAGGTGGACGGCACCGCCAACCAGGAGGTGCGTATCACCGTTCTGGACGAGGATGCCAACTTTGACCGGGTGGTCCCCATCAGCGGAGTCCGCAACGACACCTTCTTCTCCGGCCTGACCGTCTCCCCCTCCGTCTTTCTGGAGGTGGGCGCCGGCATCGGCGTGGAAGTGCTGAAGGTGGAGATCTACTTCAAAGCCAGCATCGGCATTTCCATGTCCTTCGCCACCCGGCAGAACAATGCCGCCACCAAGGGCAGCCAGCTCCGGGACCCCTCCTCCTCTTCCCTGTCCCTCATGGGGGCCGAGGCCAATGTGGTCAGTCTGGACGACACTGTCTCCGCCCTGGACGACAAGGTCGAGCCCTTCAGCTTTGACAGCTTCAACTTCCGCGCCGGCTTCGGCGTGCGGGTGGTGCTGCTGCTGTTCAACTTTGAGCTGGACGCCATTCAGTTCGGCATCAACTACAGCAAGGGCATGGACACAAAGTACGGCGGCTCTCCCGAGGATGGCTTCCACGACAACGGCTGGAAATTTGCCTGGTACACCCTCAACGGCGGCCAGACCATCTCCAGCTATGATCTCCGAGAGGTCGACGACAGCGAGGGCTTCCCCGGTATTCGGATCACCCTGCCCTCCAACACCTTTGCCGCCCAGCAGATCTTCGGGCCGGAAAACGCCCAGATGGTGCTCGACGAGATCGACGCCCTGGCCTTCGATCCGGAGAACCTGCCCGGCAAGGAGTTCCAGATCTCCGGCTACTCCTCCTCCGGCGACGCCTTCCGCCTGGCGAAGGACCTGGCCACCGGCACCGACTACCAGCTTCTGACCGTGGGCCAGGACAACTACCTGCTGTACACCATCAGCCGCGAGAACCCGGCCAACGCCGTGGACTCCAACATGCTGGTGCTCTCCAAGCTCCAGAACACCGGCGAGACCGTGGGCCTGGCCCACCCGGTGACCGGCAGCACGGCGACCAACCAGAACTACCTCCCCGTGGAGGACGACGGCACCGGCGATCTGGACTTTGGGGCCCAGGTCAGCGGAGACACCATCCACGTCTCCTGGGTGACCTACGCCACTCCCACCAGCGCCGACGGCAGCACCTCCACCGGCGGCTCCATGCCCGACTCCGCGGTCCACCCCCGCCCCAGCTATGCGGAGGGAGAGGATACCGTCTACATGGATAAGGACAACTATGAGGACGCAGGCTTCCAGCCAACCGGTAAACCTTCTGCACCCGATGAGCCCGACGAGCCTGAGATCACCCAGGCGCCCAACGTCTCCGACTACTACCTGACTGCGGAGGCGTACGAGGCTCTGGACGACGAGGAGCAAGCCGCTCAGTATGCGCAGGACCAGACGGATACCGGGTATTACCACACCGTGAGTTATGCCAGCTATGCAGCGGCCTCCCTGGCCTATGACGAAGCCGTTCAGGCCCACCAGGCCTCCAAGTGCGAGTGGGACGCCTACCGCGCCCTCAAAGCCGCATATGACACGGATCAGGCGGCCTATGACAAGCGAAACGCCGCCTACACCGCCTGGTACAAGTACTTCAGCAGCGAGAAACAGTCCGCCGACACCGCCCAGGAGCTGCTGTCCAACTCCGCCCGAAACACAGTGGTCAAGTCCGCCTCCTTCCCCGTGGGCAGCGACGGCTTCACAGCCGCCAAGACCCTCTCCGACGGCACCGGGGCCTATCAGTTCCTGCCCGCGGTCAGCCCGGATGGCAGGCTCACCTTCTATGCCCGCACCATCAACTACACCCCGGACGAAAAAGCGGCCTCCACGCAGAAGGCCCAGGACTATTACAGCGCCAGCCGCGGCGGCGTGACCACCGACGCCGACGGCGTCAGCACCGGCGAGGGCGACCCCACCGCCGCCTTCCGTTACGCCTATACCACCTCGATGGACGATGTGTACGGCAAGGCCACCCAGTTCATGTTCAGCTACCGGAAGGACGACGGCTCCGTTGTGACCACCGGCTTCACTCCGGAGGGCTGGGAGAGCGCCGGCACACGGCTGTCCAGCGTCTCCATGGCGGTACAGGATAACGGCGCTTTCTACCTGGCCTACACCGCCACTCAGACCCAGACCGAAGCCGACCCCGATACGGGCCGCTACGGCGACAAGAATGTCCACAAGCTCTACCTGCAAAAGGGCAGCGTGAATGCCGACGGCGCAGTCACTCTGGAGACGGCCAAGATGCTCCGGCAGCTCGTGGACGTCAACGACATGGGCCTGGGCGACAGCCTCACCAGCGGCCTGAGCACCCTGACCGGCGGCAGCGGCTCCACCGTGGATGGCGTGTACGCCAACCGAGACGGCGTCGGTGCCGTGCAGATCGAAGCCTTCGAGGACCCCTATTTCGGTCCCGTGCGCTTCCTGACCGGCAAGCTGGGCAACCTGACGGGCGAGGAAGAGCGCTTTGGGGAGAGCCTGGCCTTCACTCCCCTGGATGTGGAAAGCAGCCTGTTCCTGCTCTTTGAGATGAACGGCGGGACCTACGTGGTGCCCCAGTCCAGTCTGGAGCGCATCACCACTGACGGCAAAGGCTCCATCATCCCCTTCTTCTCCCCCATCGACGACGACCGCACCAAGGGCGGCGTGTCCATCGGCACCGACGGCGAGGGCAATATCACCGCCGTCTACACCGACACGGTGCCCAACACCACCAACAACGCCATCTATGTCTCCAAATACTCCTACAATGAGGCCACCGGTACGGGTTCCTTCGGTGAGGGCCGCATGCTGGCCATGAACTACATGCAGGTCTATGAGGACGCCATCGCCAACGGCTGGAGTCCGGAGGAGACCGAGCAGGCCTATTACGGCAAGCTGGAGGGCTATCGGAACGGCGGTATGTCCAGCTTTACCTTCTCCAACCTGGACGTGGCCCTGGGCCTGAAGGCCGGCGCCGTCATCGGCCAGGAGCCGAACGGCGAGGGCGGCACGCAGGACATCACCGCATCCTCCTCCACCCTGGTCATCCTGGCCCAGGGCACCCAGACCGCGCTGGAGGAAAAGAGCTACCTAGGCGGCGATGGCGCCAAGGTCATCCTGCCCAAGTACGACGGCAACGGCAGCCTTGTCAGCACCACGGGCTATTACGCCCTATCCTTCGGCGTGGGTGAAAAGAACGTGGGCGAGGGCAGCATCACCTTTGCCGAGCCCAACTTCACCCCCGGAGCCATGCTGCAACCCACCATCACCTTCAAGAACACCGGCGACGTGCCCCTGCGCGGCTCGGCAAGCGACCCCATCACCGTGGAGCTGTGGATTTCCAGCCAGCCGGATGAAAGCGGGGATTATGCCGTCGGCGAGCGGCTGGCTCAGTGGATTCTCTCCGATGAGGCGGGCGTGGCCGTGGGCCAGACCGTCACCGCCAGTCTGGACGACTACACCAGCGCCCTTCCCAAAGATCTGGAGGGCCGGAAGTTCTATTTCACCGTCTCCGAAACCGGCAAGAGCGAGGAGCACCCCTTCGGCGTGGAGGAGCCCATCGCCTACAGCTCCCTGACCGCTCCGGGCGGTATCACCCGGACCATTGAAGCCCGGCCCGAGCTGGCCGTGGAGGATCTGAGCTTTACCACCGTCGGCGTGGAGGGCGACCAGGTCCGGATCGGCGTCAGCATGAGGGTCACCAACCGCGGCGGCGCGGACTCCGCGGCCCCCTATCTCCAGTTTGCCTATCAGACCGGGCGGACCATGGAGGAGGTCCAGGAGGGCGACACCGACTATCAGAAGGCCGTCTATGCGCCGCTGAATCTCTCCTCCGGCCAATTTGAGATCTCCGACCAGGCTCCCATTGAAGCCCTCTCCGTCACCGACGACCGGGCCAAGGGCATCCTGCGGCTGGAGGGCGCGGACGGCGCCGACCTGAAGAAGGGCAACGCCCGCAAGGTGACCGGCACCTTCCTGGTCTCCAAGGATGCCTACTGCGAGGCCACCGCCACCGGCAGCCTCAATCTTCAGGTCACGGTGATCGACAGCGACGCCAGCATCACTTCCCTGTCCGCCGAGGGCCTGCAGGTCTCCGCCTTCGACAACGAGTACGTCTCCGGCAACAACAGCCGCTTTGAGGAACTGGAGCCCCTCGCCTTCTTTACCGCGCCGGTGAAGATCACTCTGCCCCTGAGCACCACCCTGCGCCTGAGCCTGCCCGTCTCCACCACCAACCGGGAAAATCCCGTCATCTCGGTCAGCGAGCTCAACAGTCAGGCCATGGAGACCACCGAGAAGCATCTGGGCATCCTCTACTACAACATGGGCGCCAGCGGAACCGGCTCCGACGGATTCCTGGTCATCAGCCCCTCCTCCGAGGGCAGCGGTATCATCCGGGTGTCCGATATGGCGACCAGCACCTGGACCGACATCGCCTACACCGTCACCGAGTCGGGTACCGGCGTCAACATCTTCAAGGACAACGACATCTTCACCTGGTACAGCAAGGCCGGCGTGGAGCTAGACCCGAACACCGACGCGTCCGGCGCGTGGACCTTCCAGAAGGACGTGATGCACTGGGGTCCCAACACCACCGGCTCTGTGGTGCCCTACCTGGGCGACCTATCCCGCGCCAACCAGAAGGGACTTTCCTTCTCCTTTACCACCCTGGCGGAGAAGATCGACCTCTACTTTAACGGCACGGTCACGGTCTCCAGCGACTTCCCCGGCTACGCCGCGACCACCTATTCCGCCGCCGGCGGCGAGGGCGAGGGCAGCTTTGCCACCATCATTCTGGGCGCCAACCCTCTCAACGAGGCCCACACCGTCACGGTGACCACCGTTTCGGACACCACGCTCTTCGACCGCATGATCGAGACCTTCTCCAAGAACCAGGATATCCTGCCGGACACCGGCGGAGACGCGCCGCAAATCTACTTCGGCCGTGTCCCGCCTGAGACCGCCTCTCTGGACCCCGCCGGTTATCCCGACGGCTTCCCCCTGACCGTCTATCTGCTGGATGAGAGCGGCCTGGGCCAGAGCAGCTTTGACGGCGGCACCTCCGGGGCGACCACCGGCAACGCGATCACCCACAACGAATCCTTCCGGGAATTCACCGTTTATGTCAAGCAAAACGGCACCTTCTCCATCCAGGTCAGTGATACCGCCGGGAACAGCTCCAAACGCACGGTTCGGGTGGACTGGTTCAATACGCCGGTCAGCACGCCCGACGTCCCGGTGGAACTGAGCGTGACCCTGGTCTACCGCGACTCTCAGGGCACCCCCCTCACCGGCATCGGCGACACCACCCAGCTCAAAAAGGACCAGTACGCCTTCGCGCAGGTAGATACCAGCGCGGGCGCGGCGGTGAGCGTCCAGTTCTACCGCGTCACCACCGTCACCACCACAACCGCCTACGAGCTGCGGCAGGAGGAGGGCGGCTGGTACCTGGTCCAGACGCTTACCCGTACCGACGTGGCTGGAAACCCGGTGGAAGAGCCCGTCGTCACCAAGACCGCGGCCGCCGCCGACACCGCGTTGCCCAAGGATACCACCCTCACCGAGACCCAAGGCGTCTGGGTGGATGTGGCGGTCCGGGAGGACGGGCTGTACCCCGTGGAGCAAAACGGCGTCTATAAGGTCGTCAGCACCGGAGCGGACGGCGGCGGCAGCACCCGGCTGTTCGTGATGGACCGGCTGAACAGCGACCTGCCCACCCTTGATCTGACCTATGTCTCCGCCTCGCAGAGCCAGGGCGACGCCATTGGCTACATCGTCTCCAAGGGCAAGACCAGTCAGGCGGGCATTCAGAGCATCCGCGTCAACGGCTGCGACGTCTACACGGCCTCCGGCACCGCCCCCAGCGCCGTCACCGGTTCCTTCCCCATCACCTACGGCGGCACGTATACCTTTGCCGCGCTGGATACGGCGGGCAACGAACAGCGCTCCACCATTCCCGTGCAGATGGCCATCCGCCCGCTGGAGGACGGCTGGCTGACCGTGGCCGCCGCCTTTGCCCAGACCCGCGACAACGGCCGCGTCACCGTGGACCCGTCCAAGGTGGTCGGCGGGGTCTACGACCCGGCCCTGTCCAGCGTGGAGCAGAACGTCTATGGCAACGCCTACCAATTTGCCCTGGTGGCGGACGCCGACAAGTTTGACCAGGCCGAGCCGGATACGGCGGAGCTGAGCTCCGAGGACGCGGCGGCCGCCCTGGCGGCCTATCACGCCGCCTTCGACGCCTTTGCCGACGCCCTGACCTGGCAGGATGCCTCCACGTTCTCCAGTCTGGCCCCGGGGGACTACGTCCTCTATGTCCGGGACAAGGAGGACACTCCCGCCGGCTCTGTCCCCGACGATTACCTTATCCGGGCGCTGACCGTGGCGGACGTCGCCGTCTCCTTCACCGCCAGGGCCGCCAACCGGAGCGAGGCCGGCATCCGCACCGTTACCGTCAACGCCTTCGGTGGCAGCGGCCAGTATGAATTCTTCATCATGAAACGCTCCCGCTCCACCGACCTGCTGGACGCCGACGGCATCGCCGCCGCCATCGCCCAGGACGACAGCCTGAGCTGGAAGACCAGCGGCACCGGCACCTACATCTACGTCAAGCAGGATTACGGCTGGCACCAGGTCGCCGTGCGCGACCTGGAAAACCCGGAAAACCTGTACACGGCCATGGTCCGCCTGCGCCGCCCCAGCTCCCCCGCCGAGGTCGTCCCCACCACCGGGGGACCCTCCCAGGAAGAGCAGGCGGATATCATCCGGCGCAACCAGGAGGAGGACGTCATCCTCACCACCGACGACTGCGTGGTCATTCTCCCGGCCGGCACCCTGGCGGAGGGCGACAGCGTCACCGACCTGCTGATCACCCTGCCCGATACCCTGTCCGAGCCCTTGGAGGCCAACGTGGTGCAGTACACCAGCCCGGACGGCGAGACCTCCATCCTGCCCTGGTGCATGCTCTCCGACGGGCGCATGATCTATCTGGCAAACAAGGTGGGGAAATATGAGCTCGTCCACAACGCCAAGTCCTTCACCGACGTGGACGGTCACTGGGCCCTGGAGTTCATCGACTTTGTCACTGCCCGTGAGCTGTTCAACGGTACCGCCGAGGAG
Organism: Intestinimonas sp. UBA1698; assembly: GCF_002320075.1. Taxonomy (NCBI): domain Bacteria; kingdom Bacillati; phylum Bacillota; class Clostridia; order Eubacteriales; genus Intestinimonas; species Intestinimonas sp. UBA1698. The sequence goes on from NZ_DCJO01000020.1 coordinate 28,478, forward strand.
CTCTTCTCCGCCGAGATGTCCATGACCCGCGGCATGTTCGTCACGGTGCTGGGCCGGCTGGAGGGCATGGACCCCCAGCGCTACACCGCCCAGAGCTTCGAGGACGTGGCATCCGGCGTCTGGTACGCCCCCTACGTGGAGTGGGCCACCCGGAACGGCGTGATCTCCGGCTACGGCAACGGCAAGTTTGGCCCCAATGATCCCATCACCCGGGAACAGATGGCGGTCATCCTCTACAACTACGCCGGAAGCATCGACCAGAACGTCGGCACGGTGGGCGATCTCTCCGGCTTCTCCGACCAGGAGCAGGTCTCCGGCTGGGCCCGGACACAGATGGCCTGGGCCGTGGGCTGCGGCCTGATCAACGGCAAGTCCGGCGGCGCGCTGGACCCCGCCGGCAGAGCCACCCGCTCGGAGGTCGCCGCCATTCTGGAGCGTTTCGTGGGCTGCGTCCTGACGGGCTATACCGACTCGGACGGCGGTCGGAGCTGACCCCGCGCCGCCCGGCGGCAAAATGCAATCATCTCTCCACAGTCACGGATGGGGCTCCGGCCCCACCCGTGGCTGTTGGAGCTGATCCATCCCAGATTTGGAAAAGGGAGTGAGCCTATCAAACCTGTATCGCTTTTGCTCTGCGCCGCGCTGCTGACGGGCCTGCTGGCCCCGGTCGCCGCCGCTCAGGAGGCCGCTGTGGAGGAGGATCCCGGCTCCTATGCGGGCTACATCGTCAAGCTCAGCGACGGCATGCCCCGAATGCGCACACTGAGCGCCGACGCATCCTACGACCGGGAGGGGAACTTCCTGGTGGTGGACACGCTGGAGCAGACCCAGGAGATCCCCGAAGAATACATCGACTACATTGAGCCCAACTACTATGTGGAGCTTTTCTCCACCCAGGACCCCAGCGACCCCTACTACGCGGACTACCAGTGGAGCCTGCAGGAGATCGGCGCCATGAGCGCCTACCGCCAGGGGCTGACCGGCGAGGGGGTGAAGGTGGGCTTCGTTGACTCGGGCATCAACACCGCCCACGTGGACCTGGACGATGCCCGCATCGACGGGGCCAACTTCCACGCGGACGGGCTTTCCTTCGACCAGGACGTCTACGGCCACGGCACCTTTGCCGCCGGCATCGTGGCCGCCCAGACCGACAACGGCGTGGGTCTGGCCGGCGTCGCGCCCGGGGCCGATATCCGGGCCTACCGGGTATTCAATCAAAAGACCACCACCATGGACGCAGTGGTGTCGGCCATCTACGCCGCCATTGGCGACGGCTGCGACGTGATCAACCTGAGCCTTGGCACACAGTACCAGTCAAATACCCTCCGCACCGCCATTGAGGCGGCGGAGGCCGCCGGCATCGTACTGGTGGCCGCCGTGGGCAACGACGGGTCCTCCACCCTGCAGTACCCCGCCGCCTATTCCGCCGTCATCGGCGTGGGCTCGGTGGACAGCGGTCTGACCGTCTCCTCCTTCTCCCAGCGCAACCGCTCCGTCTACGTCACCGCCCCCGGGGGCGGCGTGGCCGGCCTGGACCATGAGAGCGCCGACGGCTACAAGCTGGACCTGACCAGCAAGGGCAACAGGGGCACCTCCTATGCCGCGCCGGTGGTGGCCGGCATGGCCGCGCTGGCCCTGGGCTACGACCGCGACCTCACCGAGGACGGCTTCCGCTACCTGTTGGAGACCACCTCCACCGACAAGGGCTCCTCGGGCTACGACACCACCTACGGCTACGGCGTGGTGAACATCGACGCCTTTGTATCCGAGCTCCGGCGGGCGTTCACCATCACCTACGAGACCAACGGGGGCGTCCTGCCCGAGAACGCCGTTCAAGCCTATGCGGTCACCGACGACACGCTGACCCTGCCCACTCCCACCCGTCCGGGCTTCCAGTTTACAGGCTGGTACGCCGCCAGCGATCTGAGCGGCGGGCAGGTCTCCGCCATCCCGGCGGGTTCGCTGGGCGATCTGGAGTTCTTCGCCGCCTGGCAGAGCGACCAGACCACCGCGGTGCAGTCCGTGCTGGTAAACGGGCAGACTGCCGTCCCGCAGGCCGACGGCTCCTATCGGGCCTATCTGCCCTACGGTACAGTCCTGGCCGATCTGACCCCCAACAACATCGTGGTCACCCCCCTTGAGGCGGGCAGCGTGGCGGAGCCCGCCGTGACCGAGGACGGCGGCCGGACGTGGACCTTCCAGGTCCATACCTCCGGGGACGCCTCCCACGCCCAGACCTACACCCTGCATCTGGAGGTGGACTCCCTCCATGTGGCCGACGGAAGCGCAGCCCAAAGCGGCTCTGCCGTCCCCGCCTCTCACGACGGCCAGACCCCCGCCATCCCCTACCGTGCCGATGCCGCGGCCTGGTTCCTGGATGGCGAAAGCCAGACCCTGCCCGATGACTTCACCTGTCAGATGGCGGTGGAGAGTGGCTCCGGACTTTTTACAGCGGACGGCTCCACCCTCACCTACATCCCCTCCGCCGAGGACGCTGGGCAGGCCGTCACCCTCTGGGTACAGGGTGTCCACGCCGGCCGCGTCACGCTGGACGCGGTCACCATCACCCTGGCCGTGGGAGCCCTGCCGGTCAGCCAGTCCAAGGCGCTGACCCCGTCGCTGACCTATGACCGGAACACCGGCGGCGGGGCCGAGCTCTCGCTGGCTCTGTTCGGCAACCAGGTGACCGGCGTGTCGCTGGACGCCGCCGCCCTGACCGACGGACAATACGCCCTGGGTGAGGTCACCACCGACGGCGCCGCTCTGCTCACGCTGGAGGACGCGCCGCTGTCCGCCCTGGAGAACGGCGCCCACACCGTGACCGTCACCTTCGACGCCGGAGAGCCCGCCGCGGTGCCTCTGACCGTCTGCGACAGCACGCCCCTCTATACCGTCACCTTCCGGAGCCAGGGCGCCGTCTTTGACACGCGCAGCGGTGTCCGCTCCGGAAGCACCGTCACCCTGCCCCCCGCCCCCGTCCGGGAGGACTACGACTTCCAGGGCTGGTATACCCAAGAAAATGGAAAGGGCACCCGTTTTACTACACAAACACCAGTAACCGACTCGCTGACCCTCTACGCCTACTGGACCGCCACCCTCCCCAGCGGCGGCGGAGGAAGTGGCGGCGGTGGAGGTGGAGGTGGCGGTGGAGGTGGAGGTGGCGGCGGAGGTGGCTCCGTGGCGGTCCCGGCGGAGACCGTCACCGCCGCCCAGACCAGCGCCAACACCATCACCATCACCGAAGCGGGCGGCGTCACCACCCTGACCCTGCTGGAGGAGGCCGCCACTTCCGTGGAATCGGAAACCCTGGTCCGGGAAAACGCCGCCCACACCGTGGTCCTCACCGGCCGGGGCGTCACCGTCACGGTACCTGCCGGCACCCTGCCGGAGGGCTTTGACGTCAACCGCCTGCTACCCGACCGGAGCGCCTTCACCGGCGCGCCCGGCGAGGTGCTGGCCTATGTGGACGAAAACGGCGGACTGCGCCCCCTGCCCTGGGTGGTGATGGGGGCGGATGAGCTCACCTTTACCGCCGGGATCGCCGCCGATTACCGTATCGTGAATGCGGGAGGCGTCTTTGACGACGTGGCAGCGGACGGTTGGTACACCGGCAGCGTGGCTTTTGTCACCGCCCGGGGCCTGTTCTCCGGCACCGGCGAGGCCGCCTTCTCCCCTGATGTCCCCATGACCCGCGGGATGCTGGTGACCGTTCTGGCCCGGCTGGACGGGGCGGACACGGCGGGCGGCTCCCCGTGGTACAAGCCAGGGATGGACTGGGCGGTGACGCGCGGCATCAGTGACGGCTCCGCCCCGGGAGCCCCCATTACCCGGGAGCAGTTGGCCGCCATGCTCTGGCGCTACGCCGGAAATCCCGTCTCTCAGGGCAGTCTGGACGGCTTTACCGACGCCGGGCAGGTCAGCGCCTATGCCGCCGAGGCCCTGCGCTGGGCCGTGGGCGCAGGCCTAATCACCGGCACGGACGCCGGGGCGCTGAATCCCCAAGGCGAGGCCAGCCGGGCCGAGGTCGCGGCTATGCTCACCCGGTTCATCACCGCGCAGGCGGTATGATCCCCCACAAAAAAGCAGGGCCCGGCGGGAACCAATGGTTCCC
>NZ_DCJO01000020.1:32596-49858 GCF_002320075.1 Intestinimonas sp. UBA1698
ACCGGGCCCTGCTCTCTTGTTGGGTTTTACTCCACAAACAGATCGGCAAACTGGAAGCTGCGGCAATCCACCAGCCCCCGATCCGTGAGCCGCAGCTCGGGGATACAGGCCAGGGAGCTGAGAGCCATGGTCATAAAGGGAGACGGCAGGGTGCAGCCGATCTCCTCCCAGGCCTGGCCCAAGCCATCCACCAGCGCCGCCATCTCCTCCGCCGGTTGTTCACTCATCAGCCCGGCCACCGGCAGAGCTACATGGCCCAGCACCTGCCCGTCCCGCACCACGCACATGCCCCCCTCGGACTGGAGCAGCGTGTTGGCCGCCAGAGCCATATCGGCATCGTTGGAGCCCACTACCATCAGGTTGTGGGCGTCGTGGGCCACGGTGGAGGCCATGGCCCCGTGCCGGATGCCGAAGCCCTGAACAAAGCCCAGGGCCTTATGCCCGGTGGCGTGGTGCCGCTCAAGCACCGCCATCTTCAGCACGTCCTGCTCCACGTCGGCCTCCACCCGGCCGTCCCTGGCGGTCAGGGTGACGAGGCTCTCCCGGTTGGCGGCGCTCCCGCCGATCACCCGGATGGCCCGGACCTTCACCGCCCCGTCCCGGGGAGCGGCCACGGTGAAGGAGGCCGGGGTGATGGGGTCCTTCACATGCATGGAGCGCAGGGCCTCCTCCGGGTAGGCGTAGGGGGAGAGCCCGGCCAGCAGCCGGCCGTTTTCGGCCACGACCCGGCCGTCGATGACGGTCCGCAGGACCCGGAAGTCCTTCAGGTCCTCGAAGAACACCAGATCGGCGCACTTGCCGGGGGTGACGGAGCCCAGATCCTGGTCCATCTGGAAGCACTGGGCACAGTTGAGCGTAACCATCTGGACGGCGACCACCGGAGGGATGCCCTCCTCCACCGCCCGGCGCAGCAGCCGGTCCACATGGCCCTCGGACAGCAAAGTGTGGGGATGGGCGTCGTCGGTGACCAGCACGGCAAAGCGGCTGTCCACCTCATGGCGGGTCACCGCCCGGGCCACCTCCCCCAAATCCCTCCAGGCGGAGCCCTCCCGCAGCATGGCGTACATGCCCAAGCGCATCTTGGCCAGGGCGTCGGCCTCCCGGGTGGACTCGTGGCAGCAGCGGGCTCCGGCGGCAATGTAGCCGTTGAGGCCCCGGTCGGTCTCGGGGATGGAATAGTGGCCGGTGACCGTCCGCCCCGCCTTCAGCGTCTCGGCCACGATGGCGTGAGGCCCCTCCTGGTCGGACAGAATGCCGGGGTAGTTCATCATCTCCCCCAGAGCCACCACCCGGCCGTCCTGCATATACCGGGCGACATCCCCGGCGTCGATGGAGGCCCCGGTGTCCTCGAAGCCGGTGACCGCCGGCACGCAGGAGGGCATGGTCAGCATGGCCTTCAGGGGGGTGCAGGCGGCCTCGCCCAGCATCAGGTCCACCCCCCGGGCGCCCAGCACGTTGCAGATCTCGTGGGGGTCCATGTAGATTCCCGCCGTGCCGTGGGGCACCACCGCACCGGCAAAGGCCCGGAGGGTCATCATGGAGGACTCCACATGGATGTGCCCGTCCAGCAGGCCGGGGGCCAGATAGGCCCCGGCAGCCTCGATGACCTGGGTGTCCGGCCCGATGCAGTGCTCCGCGCTCTCCCCCACATAGGCGATGCGCCCCGCCGCCACCGCCACATCAGTGTGGGGCAGGACCTCACCCGTACAGACGTTGACCAGTTTGGCGTCCCGGACCACCAGCTCGGCCTTCTCCAGACCTTGGGCCACGGCGGCCAGGGTCCTGGTGGCCTCCCACTGGGGCACCCGGCAATACTCGTTGACCATATCGGCTCCTCCCTCTTCCAAAAGAGGGCGGCCCAAAGCGGGCCGCCCTTGGCTGTTCTGCTTCAGATCTTCTCCATTTTATCACATCTGGGAGGAAATGTATACCTGTTTCTCGTCGGGGAGCACCTGCCGCCCCTGGACGAACTTGGCCGCCACGTCCCGGTCCTCCGACAGGTAGACGACCCGCTCCAGCCGCTCCCGGACCGTCAGCGCCCGGGTAGTGGCCAGGCGGCGGTCGTCCACCACCACGGCGTCCAGTTCGCAGCCCGGAAGGAAGCTGCCCACCGGCCCGAAAAAGGCCCCACCCCCGGCGGTGCCCAGCCAAAAGGCCTCCTCTACGGTAAGGGGCTTAAGGCTCTGGTCCTGGAGCCGCCAGCGCAGCTTGGACACCTGGATGGCGTCGGCCATGGCTCGGAAAAGGGAGGTGCTGTGGCCCCCGGCCACATCGCTGCCCAGGCCCACCCGGAGCCCCTCGTCCAAAAACCGGCGCACCGGGGCGATGCCGGAGGCAATGTTGGTGTTGGAGGCCGGACAGTGGGCCACCCATACCCCACGCTCCCGCAGCATGGCGATCTCCTCCTCGCCGGAGAGGACGCAGTGGGCCATAATGGTGGGTACGCCGCCGCCGAACAGGCCGAAGGAGGCGTAGGCGTCCCCGTAGCAGGAGGCGGACGGGCACAGCTCCCGCACCCATTCCACCTCCCCCTGGTTCTCCGACAAATGGGACTGCACAGGCAGGCCGAAGGTCCGCTGGATGCCGGCGAGCCGCTCCATCAGTTCGTCGGAGCAGGAGGGGATAAAGCGGGGCGTCAGGATGGGTTTGACCCGCCTGTACTTCCCCGCCGTCTGCTCCAGCCACTCCACCGTGGCCCGGGCGGAGGCCTCGGCGCTCTCCTCCCGGAGGATGTCCGGGCTGTTGCGGTCCATGTTCACCTTGCCCACAAAGGCGCACAGGCCGCTGGCCTCCAGCAGCTCCATCAGCACCCGGGTTGCCGGGCCGTGGAGAGTGGCAAAGACCGCCGCCCGGGTGGTGGCCCCCCGCCGCAGGTCCTCCACAAACAGGCTATAGGCCCTTTGGGCGTAATCCAGGTCGGCAAATTTGGCCTCCTCGGGGAAGGCGTTGGTGTTCAGCCAGTCCAGCAGCTCCATATCCATGCCCAGCCCCCGGTAGGCATACTGGGGGGCGTGGACGTGGAGGTCCACCAGGCCGGGGACCACCAGCCTCCCGCTGAAGTCATACCGGGGCAGGCCCTGGTACTGCTCTGGGACCCGGGGAAACACCCCGGCGCATCTGCCCTCCAGACAGACCAGAACGCCGTTGGCCACGGTCTCCAGATGGGTGCTGTCCTTGCTGTAACAGAGATCCCCCTTGAGGAGGAAGGATTCGGTTTTCATGGCTGCTCCTTTCTCGGGTCGCGGCCGGAGACGCAAAGGGCTGCCGCGGGAGACGGCTGCCGGTCCCCCGCGCCCGCGGGAGACTGATAGCGCGGCTCTTTACGGCAGCCGGTAGAAACGCCCGTCCGATCACGGGCCTATATCAATCTATTGGATGGGACGGGAGAGATTATACCATATTCCGCCGTCGATTGCAACCGAAACGGGGCGGCGTTGTCTACTCCGCCAGAGGGTCCAGCGCCGCCGGGTCCACGCTGCGGCAGCCCCGCTCCCGCAGCAGGGTCTGGACCTCCCCCAGGGTGGGCAGGCTGGGCTGGGCCCCCATGCGGGAGACGGTGAGGGCCGCGGTATGGCTGGCAAAGGCCAGGGCCGCTTCCCGTTCCAGCCCGGCGCACAGGCCGGTGCAGAAGGCGCCCACAAAGGAATCCCCCGCCGCGGTGGGGTCGGCCACCCGCTCCATGGGGACGCAGGGGACGCGGAGCATCCCCTGTGTTCCGGCCAGGGCCGCGCCGTTCTCCCCCAGAGTGACCAGGAGCTCCTTCACGCCCCGGGCCCGAAACCAGGCGGCCACCCGCTCCAGGTCAGCGGCCTCCACCCCCGCCGGCCCGGCCCGCAGAGGGAGGCCGGAGAGCTGAGCGGCCTCGTGCTCGTTGGGGGACAGGTAGTCGGCGCAGGCGAGCAACCGGTCTGAGATTGGGGCGGCGGGGGCCGGATTGACCATGACGGGCACCCCGGCGGCATGGGCCCAGCCGGCCGCCGCCTCCACCACGTCCATGGGCAGCTCGAATTGCAGCAGCACCATGTCGAAGGCCCGGACTCCATCCTCCATCCACGCCAAATCCGCCGGGGTCAGGGTGAAGTTGGCCCCCGGCACGATGGTAATGCGGTTCTGAACCCCCTGGGGCGTGGCTTCCACCAGGATGTGGGCGACGCCCGTAGGGGCGGAGGGGTCCGCCGTCACCCGGGACAGATCCACCCCGGCGGTCCGAACGCTCTGCAGGGCCTCCCGCCCGAAGGCGTCGTCCCCCACTCGCCCGGCCATGGTCACATGGGCTCCCAGCCGGGCGCACTGGACGGCCTGGTTGGCCCCCTTTCCGCCGGACACCGTGCGGAACCCGGTGCCGGCGACGGTCTCCCCCGGGCCGGGCGCCCGCTCCGTCGTGGCGATCAGGTCCATCATAAAGCTGCCCACCACCAAAATGTGCGGTCGTTTCAGCATGTTCCCGCTCCTCCTTTCGTTTTGGATATTGTACCACGCCCGCCGGAGTTTTGCACCGCCAAAAAGCGGAGGCCGGCGGCCTCCGCTTTTGTTTCGCTATGCCAGGTCCCCCGCCGCCTTGATCTTCACGCGGCAGGTGTTGCCGGGGTAATATTGCAAGGGCACGTCCTCCACGTCGATGATCTCCACGCTCTCCCGGACGGCGCCGGCCGCCACGGCCAGCTCCACCGCCTCCGCCTTGGCCCGCTCCAGGGCCTTCTCCCGGGGAACGACCTGATAATCCACCAATTGCTCGCAGGTGCCGCTCACCTTGGAGATGGCCGAACCGATGGCGTTGGCCACGCCGCCCTCGGCGGGCTTGACCACGGTTCTGGCTCCCGCCAGCTCCCCCGGCAGGACGAGGGAGCCGCCGCCCACCAGGATGACCTCCACATCGTCGGAGGAGACCTTCATGGCGTCGATGGCGTCCTCCGCCAGCGCGGTGATGGCCGCCAGGGCCTTTTGGGCAAAAGCCTCGCTGAGATGGGCCGTCCGGGACCGGTCCCCCAGCTCAGCCATACCCAGGTGCACGGCGATGTCGGTGGCGGTGCACACGTCGCCGCCAAAGACCAGGGCCTTTTCCGTGATCTGATAGCCCACGGAATCCGGGCCCACGGTGACGGTGCCGTCGGGTCTTTCCCGGACGATGGAGCCGCCGCCCAGGCCGATGGACACCACATCGGGCATCCGGAAATTGGTGCGCACCCCGCCGATGGTGACCGCCACGCTGGATTCCCGTGGAAAGCCGTTCTGGATGACGCCCAGGTCGGTGGTGGTGCCGCCCACGTCAATGACCACGGCGTTCTGGAGGCGGCTGAGGTAGCTGGCCCCCCGGATGGAGTTGGTGGGGCCGCAGGCGATGGTGAGGATGGGGTATTTGCGGGCGTACTCCATGGTCATCAGGGTGCCGTCGTTCTGGGAGAGATACACGTCGGCGTTGGTAACCCCCTCGTCGGCCAGGGAGCGGGCAAAGCCTTCGGTGAAGGACTGAGCCACCCGGTAGAGCGCGGCGTTCAGGATGGTGGCGTTCTCCCGCTCAATAAGGCCCATGGAGCCGATCTCGCTGGAGATGGAGACATGCACGTCCTCTCCCATGACTTCCCTGCACAGCTTGGCAGCCGCCCGCTCGTGGTCGCTGCGAACGGTGGAGAACACGCAGGAGATGGCCACCGACTTGACTCCCTGGGCCTTCAGATCCTCAAAGAAGGCCCGGGCGGCCGTCTCGTCGAAGGGGGCCAGCTCCTTACCGTCGTACTCAAAGCCACCGCCAATGACGGCGGTCCTTACGGCGATTTTTTTCAGATCCTCCGCCCAGTCCACCATGGGGGGGATGCCCACCGTGGCGGGGGCGCCCAGGCGCAGCACGCCGATGGGGGCCAGATGCTTGCGCTCCACGATGGCATTGGTGCACTGGGTGGTGCCCAGCATGGCCTGACCGATCTCCTTCCGGTCCACGCCCGCCTGCTCCAGCACCGCCCGTACGGCGGCCAGAATGCCGTCATAGGCGTCCGGCGTGGTGTGCCGCTTGACGCTGGCCACCACCTTTCGCTCTTCGTCCAAAAGGACGGCGTCGGTATTGGTGCCGCCCACGTCGATTCCCAGCTTATACATCAGGCTCTCCCCCCTTTGCAGCGCTCCTCCAGCGGAATGTAGTCGGTGTCCACCCCGAAGTATCGGGGGCCTACCAGGTCCAGACCGGCCTGCGTCCGCCACAGCGGGAAGCACTTCAGGCCTACCACCATGACCCGCTTTCCGTACTTCAGCGCGTCGGTGGGGACGGGCTGGAAGGTATCGGTGTCCACCAGGCAGATGAGATCGGGGGTGGTGGCCAGGATCTCCCCCTCTACCGTGGCGGTCAGGTTTTCGTTCTGGAATTCCACATAGGCCGACTGGCCCTTATATTCGGCGATGCCCTCCAGCAGCACCTTGCCGAAGTTGAAGCCGCCACGGACCTCCCGGAGCACGTCGCCGATCTTGCCCTTGAAGAGCTTGTAGCCCTCGGTGATGGAGAGGAAGGCCTCCTCAGGGCTCTGGCCGTCGGTCTCCTTCACCCTGCGGATGGCGGAGCCCAGGGTCTGGCTGCGGGTGACGATGCCGTGGACGCCGTACTCCTTCATGAAGGCGCCCTCCATGGCGTAGAGGGAGACGGACACCGAGCCGCCGCAGGCCATAGTGACGGCCCGGGCCAGCTCCTCGGTCCATTTGTTGGTGATGGTACGGAAAATGGAGGAGTTTCCCTTTTCGTCCACCAGCGCCATGGGGGTGGCGGAGCCGCCGCCGATGGTGAAGGTGACCATCTGCAGTTCAGGGAAGGCCCGGCCCATGCCGTCGCAGTCGACGAGGGGCAGGCCCAGCCGGGCCGCCGCCGCGATGGGCAGCATGGAGTTGACGCCCCCCGCCTCGATGGGCATGAAGGCGTAGATGGGCTTGCCGTAGAAGGTGGAGACGGTGTCGTACAGGGTCTGGTACTCATTGTCGCCCACGGCCTTCTCTCCCAGAATGGTGGGGGCCCCCATCATGGCGATGGGGACGCACAGGGCGTCGTCCGGCACCTCTTCGGGGGAGAGCAGGGTGACGGGCCCGTACTTCTGTACCGCGCCGATGGCCACCAGCCTGCCGATATAGGGGTCGCCGCCGCCGCCCGCGCCCAGCAGGGCCGCGCCCAGGGCGATGTCCTCGATCTCAGAAACTCCGATCTTGCGCAAAACGTTCAGCTCCTTTGTTATTTGATCCACAGACAGGCGGATTGCCGCACCGCTTCAGCGGTGCGGCGGTCCGCATGGGATTTTGTCCTATGCCTCTACGGCCTTTCCGGCTTCGGACCGGCCGGGCAGCAGCCTGGCCAGCACCGTGTGGAGCGCCAGGGACAGCACGATGCCGTTGATGGGCCCCACGAAGAAGGGTACGTTCAGGAAGGCCACGTTGGCCAGGGACTGGAAGTTGGCGAAGGTTCCGCCGGTGATGCAGGCCACGAGGGCCCCCGCCAGGAAGGCGATGACGCCGGGGGCGTAAAATCCCCCGCGCAGAGCAAACTTCTCCTTTTTTCCCCGATGGACCAGCCAGTATTCCGCGATAAGCACGCCGGCCAGCGGGGGGATCAGATTGGACATCAGGGTGAGAAAGCCGGAGAATTTGGCCAGCAGTCCAAAGGCGGCCAGCAGAGTACCAATGGCCCCGGCGATGGCGGTGGTCAGCTTAAATCTGCTCTCGTCGAAGCCCAGCAGATTGCTGAGCGCCAGGCCGCCGGAATAGGCGTTGGTGACGTTGGTGGTCCAGGTGGCGGCCACCAGAGCAACCAGGCCCACCACGGGCACGCCCACGCTGGCCAGGATAGCGGAGATATCGTACTGCCCGGTGACCAGACTGAGCAGGGCTCCCATCAGCAGCATGAACAGCCCGGCGGGGATGACGCCAACAATGGAGGACTTAACCACGTCGGCCCGGCTCTTGGCAAAGCGGCAGTAGTCGCCGGAGATGACGCCGCCCAGCGCAAAGGAGGCCACCACCATGGAGATGCCAAACACCAGGCCGGCGGACTGGGCCGGGTCATAGGCGGCAATCTTGGCCATGCCGTCGTTCTGAGCGAAGCCCATGACCACACCGTACAAGCAGACGATCACCAGCAGGGGCACGGCGATGTAGTTGAGCCACTTCAGGCCCTTGAATCCGAAGCAGGCGGTGGCCAGCATGATCAGGCCCCACACGATGGAGGACACGGCGATCATGGCGGAGCTGGCCTCTCCCAGGCCCAGGATATCCGCCAGCATAACGGCGAAGGCCTGTCCACAGGTGGCGGACTGGATGCCGAACCAGCCCACGCAGGCAAAGGCCAGCAGCACGGAAATGATGTACCGGGCCCCCTGCTTGCCCAGGGCTCCCTCGGCCATAACCGCCACCGGCAGCCCGGTGTCGCAGGCGGCCATGCCGATGAGGATCATGTAGGCGCAGATGAGGCCGTAGCCGATGAGGATGGAGGCCACGATCTGCGGGATGGACAGTCCGCCGCCGGACAGCACACCGCCGATCATCAGACAGGGTACGCAGATCATGCCGCCCGCCCATACCATGGCGATGGACACCCAGCTCTGCCGCTGCTCGGCCTTGACTTCAAAGCCGGTTTGATTGTTCATAAAGATCCCTCCCAGAATTGCAGGCTGCCGACAGACCACATCTTCCATCGGCTGGTCCGTATTATAGCCGGTTCAAGGAACAAAGTAATTAGTCCGTCGGCAAAAAATGAGCGGGAATCCATTGTCCTTTTGGACAATGGATTCCCGCTTTTCGTCTCTCTTCTTCGCTATGTCTTCGGGATTTTCCACTTTTTCCACCCGAATCCCCGCTGCCTTCTTTGTCTAAACCGACAACGCGCCTTTAGGGGGCCAGCAGCCGCTCCAGGGCACAGGCGGTGTACAGGGCAAAGGTCTCGGGCATCTTGCCCACCGGGTAACCCAGCCGCCCGGCGGTGCGCTGGAGCCGATATTTTACCGTGTTCTTGTGGAGGAACAGCAGCTCCGCCGTCCGGGCCACGCTGCTCCCGGCGTCCAGCAGCAGGATCTGGAGGGTCCGCTCCAGCTCGGCCTCTCCCTCCTCCCGGATGGGAGCAAGCACCGCCAACCTCTGCTGAACGGCCTCTTCCCCCTCCTCGATCATGGCGCGGCAGGACTGGGCGAACTCCACCTCCTGGACGGTGTACCACCGCTTCCCCGGCCAGATCTTTGCTGCGTCGTTCTGGAAGGCCCGGATGGCCAGATAAGCCCGGCGCACGTCGGCGGTGGTGGCCAAGCTCTGACAAAGGGTCAGGACGGCCCGGAGCCCCGCCTGCTCCAACTGGGCGCAGCACATGTCGGCCAGAGCCCCAGCCTCGCCGCCTCCGGCGGGCCAGTCCATAAAAGCCACCAGATCCCCCTCATACCAGTCGGCCACGACTGTGGTGCAGTGGTGGGCCAGCAGCTCCCGTACCAGCTCCAGGCCCTTGGCCCGGAACTCCTCCCGGCCCTCCAGGCCGGGCCGCAGCACCCACATGGAGTGGATGGAGCCTACGTCCACATGGAAGATCTCCGCCAGACGCCGCATCTTAATGGGCTCATCCTTCAAAATGGCCCGCACCAGCTCGCTCATCACCACCCGGTCATGGCTCTGGCTCCAGAGGTTGGCCGCCAGGCGCACCACCTCCCCCGCCTGCCGCACCAGGTCGGCGGTGAGAGGCTCCCCCTCCTTGAATAGGAACAGCTCCATGCCCGGCGCCGGGTCGCTGAGCGCGCAGCGGTAGAGCAGGCACCGCGCTTCCCCGGCCCGCAGCTCCAAAGGAGCCCCTCCCGCCTCCGGCAGACTCTCCAGCCGCCGCAGACGCTCCTCCAGGTCCACCGCCGCGGTCCGGGGCCAGGCCACGGCGTTGAGCACCCGACCGGCCCCGTCGGTGAGCACCGCCGAGGCCCGGGTGCGGTCGCTGAGGAGCTTGAGCACTGTGTCCACCGTCCGCTGGTGCTCCGGCAGCAGGGAGGCCCGGTCCAGGATGTCGCTGACCAGGGCGGCGCTGGTGTTCTGGTCCTTGAAGATGGCCTCCATCACCTCGCAGATGACCTCGCTGTACCGCTGGTCCATACGGTTCTCTGGCATGACGATGAGGGCAAAATCCAGCTCGTCGGCCAGCTCCAACAGCTTTCGGTCCACCCGCGGCAGGAAGACGCCCACATAATACAGAATCAGCCCCACCTCGCCCGCCTCGGCCAGCCGCCGAATGTTAGCGCACTGGGCCTCCACATCATTGGGGATGTTCATAAAGCCGGTGATGACCACCTCGCTGCCGTAAAACTCGTTGTTTTTGAACAGCGCGTCCTGCAGAATGCTGGGATCGGCGTACTCCAGCACCGAGATGGAAGAGACCAGCTTGTTCAGCCCGCCCCGTCCCGCCGCCAGCCGGGCCTCCCGCAGACTGGGCAGCTCCAGCAGATCCGCCACCGTCACGCTCATACTGTCTTTTCCCCCCTTTTCCAAATTCTCCGTTTCGCACAAATCGCAGCCCCATTTTTCGGCAGACCGTACCGACCCTCCACCCCCCAAGCGAATGGTTCTCCGGGTCGGCCGCCGCCCCCCTCTTCAAAAAACAGGGGCTGGCATCTGTTTTTCATTTTACCACAGGCTTTGTTCCTTTTCTACGCTGGTTTTTGTTCTGTTCTACAGAACAGCACAGCTCGCAGAAGGAATGCCAAAATGGTTGTTGTTCTAAGGATACTTAAAAACGATGCACCGATTGCATGGTCATTTTGCACATCAATACCTCCAATTTTCTACGCATTGTCAATGTTATTTTTGTGTAAAATGTGCTATAGTATCCATAGTCGGACCGCAGAAACAGAACCGCGTTTCCGCTGTTTCGTTCAGCGTTTGAAAGGAGTGTTTACCTTATGGAAAAGATCACTCAGGACAGCTACAAGCTCTACATCAACGGCCAGTGGATCGGCGCCAGCGACGGCGCCACCTTCCAGACTCGCTGCCCCGCCAACGGCGAGGGTCTGGCCACCTGCGCCCAGGCCACCAGAGAGGACGTGGATCAGGCCGTAGACGCCGCCTGGGCCGCCTTCCGGAGCTGGAAAAACGTCACCACCAACGAGCGGGCCGCCATCCTCAACCGGATCGCCGATATCATCGACGCCAATGCCGAGCACCTGGCCATGATCGAGTCCCTGGACAACGGAAAGCCCATCCGGGAGACCATGGCCATTGACATTCCCTACGCCTCCCGCCATTTCCGCTATTTTGCCGGCTGCATCATGGCCGAGGAGGGCTCCGCCAACATTCTGGACGGCTCCACCCTCTCCCTGATCCTGCGGGAGCCCATCGGCGTGGTGGGCCAGATCGTACCCTGGAACTTCCCCTTCCTGATGGCCGCCTGGAAGCTGGCTCCCGTGCTGGCCGCCGGCTGCTGCACCGTGTTTAAGCCCTCCAGCGACACCCCGCTGTCCGTGCTGGAGCTGGCCCGCCTGACCCAGGACGTCATCCCCGCCGGTGTATTCAACGTCATCACCGGCTCAGGCTCCAAGGCCGGGCAGTACATCCTGGACCACCCCGGCTTCCGCAAGCTGGCCTTCACCGGCTCCACCGAGGTGGGCGGCTGCGTGGCCTGCGCCGCCGCCGAGCGGCTCATCCCCTCCACCCTGGAGCTGGGCGGAAAGTCCGCCAACATCTACTTTGACGACTGCAAGTGGGAGATGGCCATGGACGGCCTCCAGCTCGGCATCCTATTCAATCAGGGCCAGGTCTGCTGCGCCGGCAGCCGCGTCTTTGTCCAGGACACCATCTATGACAAATTCATCGACGAAGCCGTCAAGCGCTTCCAAGCCGTCAAGGTGGGGATGCCCTGGGACCCCGCCACCCAGATGGGCTCCCAGATCAATGAGAACCAGGTGGGCAAGATCCTGGAGTACATCAAGATCGGAAAGAGCGAGGGCGCCAGAGTGGCCTGCGGCGGCGAACGCATGACCGAGGGCGAGCTGGCCAAGGGCTGCTTCATGAAGCCCACCCTGCTGGTGGACGTGGATAACCACATGCGGGTGGCCCAGGAGGAAATTTTCGGGCCGGTAGCCTGCGTCATCCGGTTCCACGACGAGGACCAGGTCATCGAGATGGCCAATGACAACGCCTACGGCCTGGGTGGCGCGGTGTGGACCCGTGACATCAACCGGGCCATCCGGGTGTCCCGCGGCATCGAGACCGGCCGGATGTGGGTCAACACCTACAACGCTATCCCGGAGGGCGCACCCTTCGGCGGCTATAAGGCCAGCGGCATCGGCCGTGAGACCCACAAGGTCATTCTGGAGCACTACACCCAGATGAAGAATATTATGATCAATCTCTCGGAGTCCCCGTCCGGCTTCTACCCCGAAAAGTGATCCTCTCTCCCCCCAAACCTGCGCTTCCCAAAGGAGAAGGGCCGCCGGCACAGCCAGCGGCCCTTCTCCCCTATCAGCGATACCACACCACCAGGAGGGTGCCCGTTCGCACCGCAATGCTGCTCTCCGCGCCGGTGAACTCGTTGCTCACACCCAGGGTCACGTCGGGAGTGAGCGCTGCGCTGTCCAGCGGGTACTTGAGCCCCCGCAGGGTCACCCCCTCCGCCCGGTCCCCCTGGCAGAACACCGACACATAACCCCGGTGCGAAGCGTCGAAGGTCAGCGCTCCGTCGGTCACCGCGGCAGCCGTCCAGTTCTCTCCGTACAGCTCTCCCCGGCAGCCCCGTCTGGACAGCCAGGTCAGGCACTGCAAATTGGCCAGTGTGTGGTCGATCCGGCCCCCGGTGCCGCCGTAGAGCCGAAAGGTCCGGTAGCCTCGCTTGACTCCCATCTCCAGGGCCACCGCCATGTCGGTGTCGTCTTTTTCCCGGGGCAGTGTCATTACATTCGGGTGGTCCGGCCTCTCATCCAGAGAGTCGAAGTCCCCCACCACCAGGTCGGCCCGCAGCCCCAGCGCCCTCAGAGCCCGGTAGCCGCCGTCGGCGGCGATGACCCAGTCCCCCACCTTGGGCTCCAGTCCCGCTGGATACAGCTCTCCGGCCCCAATCACATAGCAAATCGGTTCCCGCATATTCTCGCCTCCGTTTTCTCTCCCCCTATCTTGCCCGATTTTGGTTCCAATTGCAAGAGCTGCGGCAAGAACATGCCCTGACAAGTTTCACAAATCCGAAAAAACCCGCCGCGCCCCCCTTGACCGCCTCTGGAATTTTTTCTATAATAAGATTATAAATAGAGGCGCGGGGCATCCGGTAGGGGGCCGATGATAAGGATGGACGCATCCGAAGCGGCCCGTGAATAGTTGCCCCGCCGAAGAGAGCCTGCCGCGTCCGGCTCCGCTCCCTGAGTCGCGGTCTCAGTGTCCGCGGCTTGTCATGGTAAGCCATGAAGCGCTATTTATGCCCCCTGCGCCGGGGCATGAATGGCGCTTTTTCGTTCCGGCGGACCCATCGATCCGCCTCCACCTCACTGTGAACAGATAGGAGTGTGTTTACCATGCAGAAGAAAGGCAACAAGTACGGTACCCATCGCGTCATCGAACCCAAGGGAGTCCTGACTCAGGCCGCTTACCGAATCGACAACAATATGGCTGAGATCTACTCCAACGAAATCCTGGTGGACGTCACCGCCCTGAACATCGACTCCGCCTCCTTCACCCAGATCTCCGAGGCCTGTGGGGGCGATGAGAAGAAGATCGGCGAGA
This sequence comes from Intestinimonas sp. UBA1698, assembly GCF_002320075.1. Classification (NCBI taxonomy): domain Bacteria; kingdom Bacillati; phylum Bacillota; class Clostridia; order Eubacteriales; genus Intestinimonas; species Intestinimonas sp. UBA1698. The sequence goes on from NZ_DCJO01000020.1 coordinate 46,286, forward strand.
TGATCCTGTCCATCGTGGCCGAGCGCGGCAAGCAGCAGAACCCGGTCACCGGCTCCGGCGGCATGTTCATTGGCATCGTGAACACCATCGGCGACGATCTGAAGGACGAGATCGACCTGAAGCCCGGCGACAAGATCGCCTCTCTGGTCTCCCTGTCCCTGACCCCTCTGCGCATCGACAAGATCCTGGCCGTGCACAAGGACATCGACCGGGTGGACATCGTGGGCCAGGCCATCCTGTTCGAAAGCGGCCTGTACGCCCGGCTGCCCGACGATCTGAGCGAAAAGCTGGCGCTGGCCGCCCTGGATGTGGCCGGCGCTCCCGCCCAGACCGCCAAGCTGGTCCAGGTCAACAACGACGTGCTGGTGCTGGGCGCCGCCGGCAAATCCGGCATGCTGGTCTGCACTGAGGCCATGAAGCGGGTGGGCCCTCTGGGCCACGTGGTGGCCGTGGTCCTCACCCAGGAGGACGCCGACCTGCTCAAGTCCATGAAGCTGTGTACCCACGCGATCGTGGCCAGCGCCACCGAGCCCATCGAAGTGCTGGAAAAGGCCCTGGAGGTCAATCACGGCCATGAGTACGACATCTCCATCTGCTGCGTCAACATCGAAAACTGCGAGATGAGCTGCATCCTCCCTGTAAAAGACGGCGGCACCTGCTATTTCTTCTCCATGGCCACCAGCTTCACCAAGGCCACTCTGGGTGCCGAAGGCTGCGGTAAGGACGTGGACATCATGATGGGCAACGGCTACACCTCCGGCCACGCCGAGATCGCCCTCAGTGAGCTGCGGGCCAACCCCGTGCTGCGCTCCTACTTTGAATCCAAATACATGTGATCAACCCTTCCAAACGGTCCCCGCCGATTCCGGCGGGGACCGTTTGGCGTTCAGGCCAGGCCGCACAGCCGGGCCGCAGAGGCCGTCAGGAAACACACCGCCATGCCCACCGCCGTGGGTACGGCAAAGGAGATCAGCGTCCACTTCAGGCTTCGAGTCTCCTTGCCGATGGTCATACAGGTAGTGGAGCAGGGCCAGTGCATCAGGGAGAAGAGCATGGTGCACACCGCCGTCAGCCAGGTCCAGCCGTGCTCCACCAGCAGGGCATGGAGGGCACCCAGGTCATCCAGCTCCAGCAGCGTGCCGGTGGAGAGGTAGCTCATGATGATGATGGGCACCACGATCTCGTTGGCTGGAAAGCCCAGGATGAAGGCCATCAGGATTACACCGTCTAGACCCAGCAGCCGGGCGAAGGGGTCCAGGAAGCCGGTGCAGTGGTTCAGGATGCTCACTCCCCCCACCGTCACATTGGCGCAGAGCCAGATAAGCAGGCCCGCCGGCGCGGCCACCGCCACCGCCCGGCCCAGCACGAACAGCGTACGGTCCAGCACAGAGCGGGCGATGACCTTGCCGATCTGGGGACGGCGGTACGGGGGCAGCTCCAGCGTAAAAGAGGAGGGCACGCCCCGGAGGATGGTGCCGGACAGCAGCCGGGACACCCCGAAGGTCATGAACACGCCCAGCAGGATGACTCCCGTCAGCAGTACTGCGGAGACCAGGGACTGCCCGGGCCCCGCCTGAGTGCCCACAAAAAACATAGTAATAATGGCAATGAGGGTCGGGAACCGCCCGTTGCAGGGGACAAAATTGTTGGTAATGATGGCGATGAGCCGTTCCCGTGGGGAGTCGATGATTCGGCAGCCCACGATCCCCGCCGCATTGCAGCCGAATCCCATGGCCATAGTCAGCGCCTGCTTGCCGCAGGCCCTGGCCTTTTGGAAGGCGTGATCCAGAACAAAGGCCACCCGGGGCAGATATCCAAAATCCTCTAGAAGCGTGAAAAGAGGGAAAAAGATGGCCATGGGGGGCAGCATCACGCTCACCACCCACGCCAGCACCCGGTAGACCCCCAGCACCAGCGCACCATGGAGCCAATCCGGGGCTTGTAAGTACAAGAACAGGTCGGTCAGCCGATCCTGGACCCAGAACAGGCCGTCGGCCAGCAGGGCCGAGGGCGCGTTGGCCCCGGCGATGGTGATCCAAAAAACCAGGGCCAGCAGGCACAGCATAACGGGGATGCCGGTGGCTCGGCTGGTCAGGAGCCGGTCCAGCCGCCGGTCCCGGCGGGCAGAATCCGCCCGGCGGCAGGCGACCACGCTCCCGGCGATCTCCGCCCCGGTGCGGACCAGCGCCGCCACGATGGCCTCCCGGACCTGTTCCCGGCTCCAGCCCGCGGCCTGCAATCCCTCCAGCGTCTCTTCCAATGCTCCGCCTGCCAGCCGGTCGGCCGTGAGGTCCCGCCCCAGGCACTCCGTCAGACTGGCCATCAGGGAGGGGTCCCCATCCAACAGCCGGAGGGCTACCCACCGGGACGGCAGCCGTCCGCCCAGAGCGGGCTCCAGTTCATCCGCCAGCCGGGCTGCCGCAGCCTCAATGGGGGCGGGATAGGACACCCGGCTGGCCGCAGGTGGCTCCTGCCGCTCCGTTATTGCCTCCACCGCGTCCATCAGCCGCTCCAGTCCCTCCCCCCGGCCCGCCGATGTCCCCACCACCGGAACGCCCAGCCGGCCGGACAGGGCCTTCAAGTCCACCTCGATTCCCTTGCTCCTGGCCTCATCCATCAGGTTGACGCACACCACCGTCCAGGGCGTGATCTCCAGGGTCTGGAGCACCAGATTCAGGTTTCGTTCCAGACAGGTGGCGTCGCAGACCACGACGGAGGCGTCCGCCCCGCCGAAGCAGAGGAAATCCCGGGCCACCTCTTCCTCCGCAGAGTGGGCCAGCAGGGAGTAAGTACCAGGCAGGTCCACCAGGATGTAGTCGCGGCCATGGCGGGTGTGGCGGCCCTGGGCGTTGGTCACCGTCTTTCCGGGCCAGTTCCCTGTATGCTGACGCAAACCGGTCAGGGCGTTGAACACGGTGGACTTGCCCACGTTGGGGTTGCCCGCCAGAGCGATCACTTTGTCGTCGGGGCTGTATTTCTCAATGGCCAGTCCGGCGTCCATGGCCCCCGCGCCGGTGGAGGTGTGTGTCAGCCCCATCCGGCCAACACCGCCCGGCCCGCCGGCAAGGCCGCCGCATCACACTCCAGCGTGATCCCTGCCGCGTCCCGGGCCCGCAGGGCAATGACCGCTCCGCGGATCAGGTAGGCTGCCGGGTCCCCCGCCGGGCTATGCCCCTGACAGACCACCCGGGTCCCCGGAATGAGCCCCAGGTCCAGCAGCCGCCGCCGCATGGCCGGGTCCCCGTCCACGCGGGTTACATATGCGCTCTGGCCGTCGCCCAGCGCGCTCATAGAAAGCTGTTCAAACATAACTTCCAGCTCCGATCATAAAATGGTTGAGTGAGGGAAACTTTGTTTCCGCACCCTATCTTATGCGGAAGGAGTCGAGCGGTGCCTATGGACGAGGAACCGGATTTTTACACACAGAAGGGCTACCAGATGCGCAGCCCCCGAACGCCGCCGGGGCGGGGCGCATCCGGGCGGCCCGCAGGGCCGCAGCGCCCCGGCGGCGGGAGGAACCGGCGGCGGCCCAGGGCGAAGCCGGGCCGCCCGGTAGGGCCCGGCTGGGGGGAC